>JBIKYI010000360.1:0-4003 GCA_044355355.1 Limnothrix sp.
GTTCTTCGTCGCCGCTCATGGCATTGGCGGTCATGGCAATAATTGGGATGGACTGATAGTGATCGCCTGCCTCCCCCGCCCGAATCCTTCTGGTCGCCTCGTAGCCATCCATTTTGGGCATCATGCAATCCATAATCACCAGGCTAAAGGGACGCGCTGCGGGATTGTTGGCGGACTCCTTTAAGATTTCCAGGCAATCCTCACCATGCCACGCTGCTTCCCCCTCGATCTGGAACAGTTTGGCTAACTCCTGCAACACCAATTGATTCATCTCATTGTCTTCCACAAATAGGATATAGGGCGCTTCCGCAAACATTTGCAGGTCAAAACCGGGGAGAGATTGCTGGGGCTGGGGCGTAATCTGCAAGGCACAGTCGTTGTCATCGGGTTTGTCGGTGTTGAGAATGCACCACAATTCAGTGGGCACAATGGGCTTACTCAGACATTGGGCTAAACCGAGATCCTCTAGACGGCGGCGATCGCAAGTGGACTGCATCGAAGTCAGCATAATGCGCATCATGCCCTCACTATTTGGCTCCTGTTGCAAGGCTTGCAAAAATTCCTCCGTGTCCATGTCCGGCATCTGTTCATCTAGCAAAATGAAATCGAAGGCGGGTTTTCCTCGCTCCCGGCATAACTCCAGGGCGATCGCCACATTCAACGCCGACCACACATCGACCCCCCACCGCCGTAACTGCCGACATAACACCTGCCGATGCTGGGGATGGGCATCCACCAACAACAAACTAACTCCATCCAAAACCTTCACTGGCAAAGGTGGTTGATCACTCGGATCCAGATACACTGTAAATTCAAAACAACTCCCCTGTCCCAGGTGACTCTCCACCGCCAGCGTCCCATCCATCAGTTCACAGAGTTTTTTACTAATCGCTAAACCCAGACCTGTCCCCTCATATTGACGCGTGGCACTATTATCTAGCTGGGTAAATTCCGCGAATAAAGCATCCACATTTTCTGGCGAAATACCAATCCCCGTATCCCGCACCGCACCCGTAAACAATAGTCTTGCCCCAGCAGGCTGAAGGGAACCCTGAATCACAATCTCCCCTTCCTCCGTGAACTTGAGGGCATTGTTGATCAGGTTCATAAAAATTTGTTGGAGACGAATCTCATCCCCTTTCACCAGGGATTGCTCCACTTCCAGCAGATCCAAAATAATTTGCAGACCTTTCCCCTCCGCCTCGTAGGCAAAGGTTTTGGTGCATTTACTTAAGGTTGCGCAGAGGTCAAAATCAACGGCTTCAATGGTTAATTTATTGGCTTCAATTTTTGAGTAGTCGAGGATATCGTTAATCACATTGAGCAAAATTTCTGCGCTCGATTTGGCAATCTGGATCTGCGATCGCTGTTCCGGCGATAAATCGGAAAATTCCAACAGTTGCAACATCCCCCGCACCCCATTGATCGGTGTGCGAATTTCATGGCTCATATTGGCAAGAAACGTGCTTTTGGCGAGGACAGCTTTTTCGGCTTTTTCCTTCGCGAGGAGCAGGGCTTGTTCCGTTTGCTTCAGTTCATTGATGGTAATCAGGGCGAGTACCACGCCATCAATGCTTTCGTTTTCTCGGCGATAGGGCAAAATTCTCAGCAACAGGCGATCGCCCGTTTTTAGATTTGTGGCTTCCACCTCCAGGTCATTGCCCTCCCTTTCCACCCGTTGTATGAGGGACATCAAATCATCCAGATCAAGATAATTCGCTAACTCCACCAGGGGTCTGCCAATATCTGCAAACCGGAAATTAAACACCTTGGCAGCCGCAGGGGTATATTTCCGAATATTGAGTTCACTATCCAGGAACACCACCCCAATATTGGTACTGCGCAATAGATTATCCACATCAGCACTTAACTCCGTAAGCTGTTTGATGCGTTCCTGATTTTCACCATTAACCGTATAGATTTCCTCATTAACGGACTGCAATTCTTCATTGGTACTCTGCAACTCCTCATTAGAAGCCAGCGCCTCCTCATTGGTTGCCTGCTGTTCCTCGTTTGCCGTTTCGAGTTTTTCGATGGTGGCTTGGAGATTGGCACGGGTTTGCTGCAACTCATATTCCAACTCCTGCACCCGTTGGGAGAGGTCAGAATTGGGATCGAAGGTGATGCCCGCCGTTTGATGGGGACTGACATTCTCTAGTAGACCTTCTAACTCCAAGAGTACAATCATGTCATTGCCCTCGGTGGATTTGCTGTCAGGGAAGCTAACCCAGAGATTAACTTGGTAATCCTCTAATTCTGTGACGGGAATATTGCTGTAAATGACGGGTTCTCGGTTACGGCTTGCCCGGTGGAGGGCGGTACTCAAGGGGAGTTTCAGGGAGGACAAAATGATGTCGAGAATGTTGACATTAATTTCCCCCATGGCAAATTCCAGGAGGTGGGCTGTGTTCAGAAAAATGTGGAGGACTTGGTAATTGGCATTAACGAGGACGCAGGTGGTAGCGAGGGAACCAAAGCGTAGTTTAAAAACGGAGGACAGGAGGCGATCATATTGGGAGGGGGCAGTTTTTGCGGGGCGCGGGATGGAAACGGGTTGGATGATGGGGGAACGGGTAAAGGCATTAATCGACAACTGGACATCGGGGCGTTTTTGGTAGAACTTCCAGGTGGGATTGAGGCTATGGAAGGCATAATCGACGCTGCCGAGACTTTCGGAGGGTCCCAAAATAAGGATGCCCCGTACCGCGAGGGAAAAGTGCAGGAGTTTAATCACCTGTTCCTGGAGGGAGGGCTGTAAATAGATCAGCATATTGCGACAACTGACGAGGTGCATTTGGGAGAAGCCTGGGTTTTTCGTCAGGTCGTGGGAGGCGAAAATGACTTGGGTACGGATGGATTTTTTGATGCTGTAGTCGTTGTCCTGGACGGTGAAGTATTTGTCTAGGCGTTCGGGGTTAATATCTCTGATGCTTCTTTCTGTGTAGGTTCCATGGGAGGCGATCGCCAAGGCTTCTTGGTCAATATCGGTGGCAAAAAGTTTCACGGGATTATCTTTGCCCATTGCCTCCATCACCTCATGGATGGCGATCGCCATCGAATAGGCTTCCTCCCCCGTCGAACAGGCAGCCACCCAACTCCGAAACGGTTGCTCCGGCTCCAACTCCTCGATCAGAGAAGGCAAAACCTCCGTCTGCAACAATTTCCACATCTCCGGATCCCGGAAAAAACGCGTCGAACCAATCAGCAAATCCTGCCGTAAATTCTTGACCTCCTCCGGCGTTTGCTGGAGATAATCAATATAGGTTTCCACCCCCGTCACATGGGACAACAACAGCCGATGGACAATGCGACGATTTAACGTACCTGGCTTATACCGAGAAAAATCAATCCCTTCCTGCGCCTCCAAAATCTCCAAAATCTGTGTGAGCTGATGGATCGGTACCACAGGCTCCGTATTCAGTCCCTGAAAATTCTGCGAAGAGGCATAGCGAATAATGTCACAGACCGTTTGCGCCAGATCCGTCGGCGATAAAATCTCATCCACCAGTCCAGAACTGATCGGATTCGTCGGCATCGCATCAAATTGCGCCGTCTCCTTCGACTGTACCAACGCCACTCCCCCTGCCCGACTGACCGCCTTTAGTCCCTCTGTACCGTCTCGCCCCGTCCCCGATAACAAAATACTGATCGTGCGATCGCCCCGTTCCTGCGCCAAACTCAAAAAGAAATGATCAATCGGATAATCCGTCGCCCGATCCAAACAAGGCTGCAAAGTCAGGCGCTGCCCAGCCAGACTCACCATAAAACCAATCGGCAACACATACACATGATTAAGCTCTAGCTCCGTCCTCTCCTCAATCACAGAGACCGTTAAAGCCGTGCGCCGCTGCAACAACTCCACCATCAAACTCCGAAAATCAGGCGACAAATGCTGCACCACCACAAATACCGCATTCGGATTCGGCGGCAGACTTGCAAAAAATTCCTGTAACGCTTGCAACCCCCCCGCAGACGCGCCAATGCCGACAACAAAATCAGTGGT
>JBIKYI010000361.1:0-3995 GCA_044355355.1 Limnothrix sp.
TTGGAAAAAAATCACCAAGTATGCAAAGAAGATAGGAAAGCCTGCAATAGAGACAGCCTTAACTTTGTTTTTCTGCTTTAAAGATAAAGATACACCCTTACAAGCCAAAGCAATCATTGCAAGTGCATTAGCTTATTTTGCTTTTCCTGTCGATCTAATTCCTGATTTCATTCCTGTTGTGGGTTACAGTGACGACCTTGGAGCATTAGCGATGGCATTGGCGACTGTTGCTTTTCATATCAAGCCGGAACATAAACAAGCTGCACAAGAAAAATCATCTCAATGGTTTGGCAATGATAGAGAAGAAAAAATCAAACAAAAAGAGGTTAATCAATATCTACAAATACTGATTATGTCTATTTTAAAAAGAGAATATCAAATAAAAATAGAAAATGAAGATCAAAATGTTATTGTTTCATTTGCGAGAAGAAATATCAAAGGTCTGTCAGAAGATCATCTCCAATTAAAATTCTTTCTGGAAAATACTAAAACCCTTAAAAAAAGTTACGCGAATTCTGTAAAAGCTGTTCAAAAAGAAATAGAAAAATGTCCTGACTTTCCGAAAGAATGTCCATGGACAATTGAAAAACTTCTTGATGAAGACTTCTAGGATGATTTTTATATAATACGGAGATATTTAATTATTATGACTCATCAAGAACAGCTAATCCAGGAGCTACAGGCGACACCTGATATCTTAATCAAGCAACTTCTAGACTACTTACATCGCTTACAAGAACAAGAAAAACAGTCCCCATTTGCTCAATTTATTGGGATTCTCAGTGACGAAGAAGCAGAAGAAATTCAAGTAAGCATTAAAGAGAATTGTCGTCAGGTAGATCCCGATGAACGGTAACATTTCTCTAGATACTTCTGTTGCCAGATGATAGTGATTACATTGATAATATGAAACTTGAGCATTGGTAATTGTGGAAACTGTGGGCGATCGCCATTATTTTAAGATCCGCTCATAAGATCTGCTCAAGTCTGATATTTAGCTAACGAATAGCAAAGAAATGATGATTGATTTGAATTGGTACTTTTATTTAAAACAAGAGATTTTAGGATTAGCTCTTTTAAAGGTTTTCCAGTCTAGTTCTACTTGATCGGCATAGCTCTGGGCGACTATTTGTACAAGGTCGATAAATGCGCTTTCTTGTCCTGTGGTGAGTTGATAAACGGCAGCATCGAAGGCATGATTAATTTTGCTACCGATGGCATCTTGATCGGCGCGACTATGGCTTGTGGCGAGGATTTTTCCCCATTGTTCTGCCATTTTTTTAAATCGTTTTGCCTTAGTCAGGGTTGTTAGGGGAAAACTTTCTTTGTAGGGCGATCGCTCCCGCACACAGTAATATTCATCATTAAATTTAAGCCAACCGAGGTGATCGTCTGTATTTTTCACGAGGGCTTTGTAGGCGATCGCATAACGTTCGGCATCGTTGGCAAATTGGCGGTCATATTGCTGTTGAAAAGCTTTACCTAGATAATGATAGGGAGTGGGTTTTCGTTGCCGTTTGACATCAAGAATACAGTCATATTCATGGTGGTCATCATCCCCTTCAATGATGATATAAAAACGTGGTGTACCGAGGGAGCCTGTCCCTGCCATTAGTCGTCTGGCAATGTCCTTAACGCAGAAATATTGGGGATCATATTGTAATTTTCCGGTGAGGGTTTTGCCATATTCTGGCATTTGCTGGAGCATTGCTTGCCGTTCATCATCGGTTACTGGAGCAAGTTTATCTGAACTCAAATCATAGTAGCGATCGCCCTGGGCAACATTTGTCCATGTAGAAAGCATTTTTTGACGACTTTCATTCTTTTCGACATCCTTCAGAAAGTCATCGAGTTTGCCATAGGTATTGTCTGCGGTAAATTCTAATTCCACTTCATCTTGGGCTTGGTGACAACGGGCGATCGTGGAGAGATAGCTCCCTGCAAATGCAGCAATAAATTCTGCAATTTCCTGGGCTTTAAACTTTTTGGCTTGTCTAGCGACTAAAACTAAACTAATTGCCATGCGCCAGAGATCGTATTGGTAATCGGCAATGACCGACTCATCAAAGTCATTGAGATCATAGACAATACGGTTTTGATCATTATGGAAACTACCAAAATTCTCGGCGTGTAAATCTCCTTGAATCCAGATTTGGGACTGTTTATTACTAAATTGCTTAAGGGCAGAATGTTTGGCAAAGTCACGCCAGAATAAATGATTTGTGCCTCGGTAAAAAGAGAAGGGTGAGCAAATCATTTTGCTGTATTTAATCTGTAAATCCTCTGCTGACAGCGACTGATTCCACTTCTCCAATTCATCGAGAATTTCATTTTTTCTCTGGGCAGGTACAAAACTAAAAACAGTCATAAAATTAGGATAGAATATCTCCTTATTGTAGACAATTTTATTTGTTTTGTGAGCGCTTTTTAATTGTTCTTTAACTTGTTTTACGCCAAGTGGCAATGTTCCAAGTATTCATATCCCATGGTGTTAGGCTCACGCCGGATAAATGGTTACTTACGCCGGGGGTTTCGGCGCGGTGTACGAGGGGTAAAACAATGAAGTTATTGACTAATTGATCGTTCATAGCGATAAAGGCTACCCGACGTTTTTCTGGATCTAATTCTTTGGTGGTAGCTGTCCATAATTGATCAAATTTGGGGTCACAGTAGCGGGAATAATTATCGCCTGTCCAATTGTTTGCTTGGGTCGGAATTTGTTCGCAGGTATAGGATTTGAGGTAGGGCAGGGGATCGGGATTGGTGTTGCCGGTTGTAAACATTTGTAGGTCGGCGGTAAAACGTTCGGTGGTATCAATGTTGGCGGGATCGCCGGAAAAATAGACGCTGGCATCAATGCTTTTCAGTTCGACACCGATGCCTATGTGTCCGAGGGTTTGTTTGGCGATCGCCTGGACTTTTTGCCGGAGGGGATTCACGGAAGTTTGGAATAATAGTTTCAGTTCCACCCCATCCTTATCCCTTGTGCCATCGCCATTACTATCCACCCAACCCGCTGCGGTTAAAAGTTGCTGCGCCTTATCGAGATTGAATTCATAGCTTGTATTTGTAGAAACATATTCTGGCGGATTCACAATGAAATTACTCGTGGCTTTCCCGGTTACGCCATAGAGTTGTTGCGTGATGGTATCGCGATCAATGCCTAGGGCGATCGCCTCCCGCACCCGTCGATCCGTTAAAAAAGGATGGGGAAATTGCACACTTGAGCGTTCCCCTGTCGCCGTTTCTTTATTTGGATCAGTAAAATTAAACAAAATTCGTTCACCTAGGGAACCAAAATTCGCCAGCACCTTGCCTTTCCCCCCCTGACTTAATTCCTCCAAAATCTTGGCTTCCACCTGCAAATTGTAGGCAAAATCCGCATCCCCCGTTTGCAATACCGCCCTTGCTGCTGAAGCCGCATCCCCCCCACCCTTTAGCTCAATGCGCTCAAAGGCTAAACTTTCGAGATCACGATAATGGGGATTTTTTTCATACACCACTACATCCCCCGGCTTAAACTCCACCACCCGATAGGCTCCCGTCCCGATGGGCATGAGGTTCGCTGGCGCTGTCCGGAATTTTGTCCCCGTATAATCCTCAAAGGCATGTTTCGGTAAAATCATCCCCTCGGAACCGACAAACACCCCAAACCAAGCCGGGGTAAGCTCCTTAAACGTAATCTTGACCGTATAGTCATCCAGCGCTTCCACCTTGGCAATGCCAGAGACAATCCCCAAACTCGTCGCCCCCGCATCGGGATTTGAGATGAGTTCGTAGGTAAAGACCACATCCGCCGCCGTAAACGGTTTGCCATCCGACCATTGCACATCGGGTTTTAATTTCCAAGTGACAGATAATCCATCAGCACTCACGCCACCATTTTCGACACTGGGAATTTCCGCCGCCAAGACTGGGATTAATTCACTTTTTTCGTTAAATGTCGCTAATGGTTCTAGGGTGATGCGACTCGCTTCCCAATCCTTAAAACCCGT
>JBIKYI010000362.1:0-3994 GCA_044355355.1 Limnothrix sp.
CAAGGTACGGCGAGTGGTTGTGCCCGGGTGGTCAAAGTCAATGACGAGGTGAATGATTTTAATGCGGGGGAAATTTTGGTGGCAGTCAGTACCAATGCGAACCATGTGGATATGATCCGTAAGGCGAGTGGCATTGTGATTGAGGATATGAGCCAGAATTGCCATGCGGCAACTATTGGTTTGCGTCTGGGTATCCCGGTGATTGTGGGTTTGAAAAATGCGACCAGTCTGATTCGTGAGGGATCGATTATTACGATTGATTCCCGCCGGGGCACAGTGTATTCCGGGATGAATGTCACCCTGGGGGATGCGGTGGCTGGTCAGTCATTCGCTTAATGTTTGGGGTTGGGGCGATCGCCAGCAATTGCCCTTAATTCACATTTCTCAGCAAACGTCACTAATTGAATATCCAAAAACTTTCCCAAGACTTTAGAAAATTTCCTACAAGATTTTTTCTAAGGTCTTTTTGCTTTACTTATTGATCTTTTGGTTGATCGTTTTTCGTAATGCAAGTGACACCCACCGATTTACATCCACGGGATAATTGGGATGTATGTTACAGATGTTGTGGGTAGTGAGTATTCGTCATGGCTTTTAGTGAAATTAAAGCGGGTCAAAACCGAGAAAAGAGAGTCGCGCAAATTCTCTCGCCGCAAGAGTTAGGCGTTCTCAATGAGAAATCTAATTTGAAAGGTTTTTTACAACTGACTGCCCATTTAATAGTGATGGTCGGCAGTGGCTATTTGTGGGCGGTGAATCTACCTGAGCTGGGCGATCGCCTATATGTCGCTTTGCCTGCCTTGGTGATTTACGGATTTAGTTTGGCGATTATGTTTGCGCCGTTGCATGAATGCTCCCACCGGACGGCTTTTGCGAATAATCAAATTAATGATGCAGTGGCTTGGTTGGCAGGGCTTTTGTCGTTTTATAACAGCACGTTTTATCGGCTCTATCACAAGTGGCATCACCGCTACACCCAGATTACGGGTAAAGATCCTGAGCTTGGCGATCGCAAACCAACGAACATCCGTGAATATCTACTGGAACTGAGCGGGATTATGTGGTGGATTGGCAAATTTCGTGGGCATTTTCGGGCAGCGACTGGCAACTTAGAAGATTGTCCTTTTATTCCAGAAGGTTCTCGCGCTAAAGTCATTCATTCGACTCGTTTACAGCTATTGGTCTATGGGGTGGCGATCGCCGTTTCGGTTTATTTTCAGCAACCATGGTTTTTGTTGTATTGGGTGTTGCCCCTTGCGGTCGGTCAACCAATTTTGCGCTTCATTTTATTAGCCGAGCATACCGATCGCCCGAACACGGATGACATGCTCACCAATACCCGCACGACTCTAACCCTTGCACCACTGCGCTTCATGATGTGGAATATGTCCTTCCATGCGGAACACCATCTTTATGCATCCATTCCGTTTCATCGGTTAGCTGCTGCCCATGAAAAATTGGGTGCGCATTTTGACTGTGTGGAAAAGGGTTATCTCAAGGTGCATCGCCAAATCGTCGCCAATTTTGAGGTGAATGCCGAAAAGTCGGCAGTGTAAAAATCATTACGATCAAAAACCTTGAGTTGCAATGCTAGACAGTCTTATTTAATCTACGGAAAATAAAGGGGCGATCGCCGCAATGGGATTCTTGATTCCACCTCCTATGGTGCACAACATTCTAAATTTGATGAAATCGTCGAGCAATTGTCTTAAAGCATAAACCCAAAGTATGAAGAGTGATCGCCCTAACCATCTCAAAAAAACTCAACAAATCCCCCTAAGATTAATTTTAATTGTCCCCTTTGTTGTGCAAATTGTGGGGGCAGTGGGCTTGGTTGGTTATTTATCCTATCGCAGTGGACAAAAAGCAGTAGAGGAGATGGCAGTATCCTTGATGTCTGAAATCG
The DNA here is from genome assembly GCA_044355355.1 of Limnothrix sp. GTDB lineage: Bacteria > Cyanobacteriota > Cyanobacteriia > Cyanobacteriales > MRBY01 > MRBY01. The sequence goes on from JBIKYI010000362.1 coordinate 1,907, forward strand.
GCGATCGCATTGATCAAAATTTAACTAATTATTTACAAAAATCAGTAGACGTTACTCATAATAATGCCGAAGCCGCTAAACTAGGAGTCTTAAATTACGATAATTTACCAGTAGTAACAGATTATTTCTGGCAACAATCAGAAATTTTCAAGGAAATCAGTATATGGCTGATTGCTACCGAGCAAAAAACTATTTTAATTGTCGATAGACAAGACAAAGTATCTCCCTTTATCCGGATTAGAGATAAATCAAATAATTATAACTGGGATAATTACTTAACTGACGATAAAGGAAACTACATTAAGCTAGTAAGACGTTCAACAACTTACGATCCTCATAATGATCCGCCTGAAAATCCTTGGTATGGAGCAACAAAAAATGCAGGACGTGCGATTTGGCGGCTTGTGGTTGCTCGAGTACAGAATGATCAACCAAAGTTATTGGCTGCTTATTTATTACCATTCTATGATCAGAATAATAAGTTTCAAGGAGTGATGAGTTGCTCCATTCCTCTAGCTCAATTAGGCGATTTTCTCAGAGGATTAAAGATTGGCAAAACAGGTCAGGCTTTTATCTTAGAAAAGAATGGATTGTTAATTGGTACTTCCGCTGATGAAACTCCCTTTGTGCCAAGTTTAGTAAACTCGCTCAAGTCTGATAACGAGAAAGATGATCCCAATGAATACAGATTAAAGGCGGTGAATAGTCAGGAAGAAATAACTCGAAAAACCACTAAAAAATTACTAGAATATTTCGGTGAACTTGAGCAAATTAAAACAAAAAAAGAACTTAGCTTTACAGATAATGACAAACGTTATTTTGTTCAAGTTGTTCCATTTCAGGGACAAAAAGATTTAGATTGGCTAACAGTTATTGTTATTCCTGAATCTGACTTTATGGCAGAAATTCAGGCAAATGCTCGTTGGACAATTCTATTATGTGGTTTAACTGTATTAGGAGCCATGGGAATTGGCATCCTCACTGCTCAATGGATTACTAAACCGATTTTACGCTTAAATCAAGCCAGTCAGGCTTTGACATTAGGTGAATGGCAAAATTATGACCAAGAAAACGATCTAATAGAAACCAAAAGTATTACAGAAATATCAACTCTTGCCAACTCTTTTAGGAGTATGGCTTATCAGTTAAAAACTGCTTTTGAAACCTTAGAGCAACGAGTAGAAGAACGGACAGCAGAGTTAGTGATTGCGAAGGAAAAGGCGGAAGTAGCCAATCAAACAAAAAGTGCATTTATTGCGAATATGAGTCATGAATTACGGAGTCCATTAAACGCAATTATTGGGTTTTCTCAATTAATATTACGTACCAAACGATTGCCTCCTGAACAATATGAAAATGCTGGAATTATTCATCGCAGTGGTGAGTATTTGTTGACTTTAATTAATAATGTCTTAGATTTTGCCAAGATTGAGGCAGGTAAAACAACCCTTAATCAAAAAAATGTTGACCTATATCAACTATTAGATGATTTAGAGGATATGCTGCATTTGCGAGCGTCTAATGCGGGTTTAGAACTAATCTTTGATCGCGGTGATTATTTACCTCGTTATATTTAAACTGATGGGGTAAAATTACGTCAAGTTTTGCTTAATTTATTGGGTAATGCTATTAAATTTACCCAGCAAGGTGAAGTGGTTTTAAGGGTTAGCAGTGAGGAAAATAAAGATAATCAAAATTATATTTTGAACTTTACCGTTAGGGATACAGGAAAGGGCATTTCTGAAGCAGAATTAAGCAATTTATTTGAAGCGTTTTCCCAAACGGAGTCAGGTAGAGAGTCCCAGGAAGGAACGGGTTTGGGATTAGTGATTAGTCGGCAATTTGTGCGGTTAATGGGGGGAGATATTACTGTGGAAAGTGAACTGAATAAAGGGACAACGTTTAACTCTTCAATTCAGGCAAAGTTAGGTCAAGAAACCCAGGAAGGTAACATAGGAACACAACGGGTTCTAGCATTAGCTCACGATCAGTCTGTTTATAAAATTTTGGTAGTAGATGATAAATTGCGCCAATTCAAATTTGAAGTGCAACAGCTAGGGTCTTTCTGAAGAGGGACTCATAAGGATA
>JBIKYI010000017.1:0-13643 GCA_044355355.1 Limnothrix sp.
TAGTAAAGAGTTTTCTCGATGAGGTGATCTATGGATTGAGTGACTCGGCTAAGGCGTTTTTGATTATTTTGTTTACTGATGTATTTGTCGGTTATCACTCGCCCCACGGTTGGGAGGTGATCTTAGAAAATGTCGCGAAACATTTCGGTATTGCGGAGAACCGTGATTTTAATTTTCTGTTTATTGCAACTTTCCCGGTGATCCTAGACACGGTTTTAAAATATTGGATTTTCCGTTATCTGAATCGTATTTCTCCTTCTGCGGTGGCGACCTATCGCAATATGAACGAATAAGGGCGATCGCCTTTTTTGCTATCGACTAAACTAGGGGTATTGAGGCGTGATGCGGATCATGAAACTTCGGGAACAGTTACAGGAAAAACGGGAAGAGATTCTAGCAATTGCGGCAAAGCATGGGGCGTTTAATGTGCGGATTTTTGGGTCGGTGGCAAGGGGTGAAGAAACAGAAGCCAGTGATATTGATTTTCTGGTGGATTATGACCTCGACAAAATTTCGTCTTGGTTTCCGGTAGGTCTGATCCATGACTGGGAAGATTTGCTTGGTCAAAAAGTTGATGTTGTGACCGAAAAATCTCTACATCATTTCATCAAGGAGAAGGTTTTGGTTGAGGCGATCGCCTTCTGAAAATTCTAATTTTGTTCTGCTTGAATCAAAACCGCTTTACCTTTGTCTGGGTTTTTTAATGTGTCGATAATCTGAGGTAATAGGGGTTGTAAGTCAGACAGCCGATTAGAGAATGTGACGAGAACAAGAATCACGAGATCAAAGTTGCTGAGGTTTTGCCTAGCTGGGTTGCTTTTCCTTGCCTGTCTGGGAGTTGTCTTCGAAGCCGGGGGCATAATCTCCGAGGAGCTTGCTCACCTGGGAGAGTACATTGCCTTCTTGTTTCGTTTGGGCGATCGCCTGGCGCTCAGGGAAGAATTCGGGGCGATCCAGATAACGGGTAATCGCCGAATCCACCTGATCATTAATTAAGGCTTGTAATTCTTCCTGAGCTTTCTGGCGTTGGTAGGACGCGCCTTCCTCGGTGGTGGCATAGAGGGGGGGGAGACGGTTGAGGGCATAGGCAGCAATATCGCCCACATCCAGGGACTGCTCACTCGTCGCTTCGATCTCCGCTACCCGCGCAATGGAACGACTAATCACCAATTCTTCCATCACGTTAATAAATTGTTTACGGGGGACAGCGACCACTTCCCCAGTTAACAAAGCTCCCATGAGGCGATCAAGAGCCATATATTCTTCGATGGAAAGCTCGGAGGCCATATCGCAAATGCGCCCCACCTCTGCTTCCATGCTGGGTGTTAAATAACCATCTTTGAGGGCTTGTTCAACGATTTGATCGATACTCATAGGTCTGCCAGTGAATCTCTGATAAAAATACCAATTTACTCCCCATGTTTGCGCAAAAGACACACAAAATGACGGAGTAGCACAAAAACTTCATTAAAGCCTTACATACTCTTCATTAAAGCCTTACATACCTAAGCTTAGCGTAAGGTTTCGTTTCTATTGAATAAGTTGTGTAAGTTCATAGATAGACCAGAAGCTACTCTAAGAAGGCTTGTTCGTTTCTTCAATGATATTCGGTGAATGTTTTACTTGTAAGTTTTACTCGACGATTTGCGATCGCCAGGGGGTCGGATCAACCGCCACGCCATTCACATATAGCCCCCAATGTAAGTGGGGACCTGTCGAAGCCCCCGTCGAACCCACAGTCCCCACTTGCTGACCCCGCGCGACAAAATCTCCTTCCTTGAGTCCACTGGGGATACTGTCGAGGTGCATCAAAATGCTCACGACCCCTTGACCATGGTCGATGCCGACGGTATTGCCATGCACCCGAAAGCCATTTTTCTCGTAGTCGATGAGGGCAATTTTGCCAGCGGCAGGAGCCACCACCTTCGCGCCGCGCCCCGCAGCATAATCAATCCCGCGATGGTAGTAGTCATTGGCAAAAACGCCATTGTAATAACGACGGACACCAAATACTGTGGATACTCTACTGCTGTTGGGAGCCATAAAGGCTTCTTGCCAATACTTTGTCGGGGTCACGAGGGCTTTGAGGGCAGCAACGCGATCCAGTTCGTATTGGGTGGCACTACCGGAGCCGGAACCGCTGAGGGTGATGCGTTGGGTTGGGAAGGATCGATTTTGTACCCAGACAGCGAGGTTTCTAGTTTCTTCGCCATCGCTGACTTGGAGTAGGGTGCGCCCATGTTGATCCAGGGGGGAGGTGGGGATCAGGGAACGGTAGCGATCGCCCATGCCATCCATCGGAAAAACGGGAAAACGTTCCGCCTGGGTTGCGCCACTTTTGGTGAAGAACACCGTCAGATTCTCTGCCTCGCTGAGGGACATATTGCCGGGGGGATCGATGATCACCAGCATACTTTCCCCCAATTTGGGGCTGCTGGGGTTAAGTTGCACCTGGAGCTTGGGGGCGGACTGGGCAAGGTTCGGCAGGGACGGGAGAATTACAATCAGGGCAGTAATAATACCGAGCAGTAAGGGGCGAAACATTTTCATGGTACTGGGGGGCTGGGGACAGGGCATTAGCCTTGGGGTTGGATGTAGGCGATCGCCTGGCGAGCAATCAGAGTTTGCTTACCCGTGTTATCGCCGAGACAAAGACAATGGGGATCTTGCCAGAGTAATTTGCCAGCCAAAACATCATTGGTCAGGAGTTTCACCTCAAGAACCACTTGCTCTTTAACGTATGTCTGAATTTTGCGGATGCTGGGGTAGCCCGTATTAAAGTCTGTCATAATGGCTTTTTAGTTTTACTGATTAGCTTAACCGACAAGTATGGTGCTGGAATTTACGAAATATCAAGGTCTGGGTAACGATTTTATTTTGTTAGACAACCGTCAACAACTGGAACCCCTCGTTACCCCTGAACAGGCGGCACAATTATGCGATCGCCATTTCGGCATCGGTGCAGACGGTGTGATTTTTGCGCTGCCAGGGACAGAAGGCTCAGACTACACCATGCGTATATTCAACTCTGACGGCTCAGAACCGGAAATGTGCGGCAATGGCATTCGTTGTTTAGCGCGATTTATCGATCAACTCGAAGGGGGCAATCCCATCGGTAAAACCTACAATATTCACACCCTCGCTGGAAGCATTCGTCCCAGACTCGAAGCAGAGGGGCAAGTGCGCGTTGACATGGGTGAACCCATTTTAACCCCGGCGGAGATTCCGACGACCCTCGCTGATAATGATGGGAAAGCAGTCAACCAACCCCTGGAAGCCGCAGGCAAAACCTGGACGGTAACCTGTGTCAGCATGGGTAATCCCCACTGTATTACCTTTGTCGATGATGTGGCTGCCATTCCCCTAGAAACCATCGGTGCTGATTTTGAAACCCATAGTGCTTTTCCCCAGAAAATTAATGCGGAATTTATTGAAGTGGTACGCCCCGACTATATCAAAATGAGGGTTTGGGAACGGGGTGCTGGCATTACCCTCGCCTGTGGCACGGGGGCCTGTGCCTCAGTGGTGGCAGGGGTATTAACGGGGTACTGCGATCGCCAATGTACCGTAGAACTGCCCGGCGGCTGTCTCCAGATTGAATGGTCAGCAGCAGATAACCATATCTATATGACGGGTCCCGCAGAAATCGCTTTCCATGGCACAACAACCCTCTAGGGTGAGTGCAGAAGATTCATCGCGAGTCAGATTAGAGACAACTATCGACGGTCTGGGGTTTCTCGCCTTGTTCCCCAGGCATGGCTGCAGCAGCGCAAAGATGTGAACAGAGGTCGAGAGGGGCGATCGCCAGACGAAAAGAAAAGGTCGATCCCTGACCCAAAGCACTTTCAATGTCCAACTGGGTCTGCATCCTCTGCAAATAGGTGTGACAGAGCAAGAGACCCAGACCAAACCCCTGTTCCGCATCGGTTCCCGTCACAGAAGCGGGGCGTTGATATTTGCGCAATTTATCCAATGTTTCAGGGGACATGCCCAACCCCGTATCATGAACCCCAAGCACAATCTGCTGCTCTTCTCGGTAGGCAAAGAGGGTTACCCGATCATGTTTACGGGAATATTTCACCGCATTCACCAAAAAATTTCGCAACACAATATGCACCAATTCCGGGTCGCCAGAGGTACATAATTCCGGTTCTAGTTGTTGGGACAGTTTAATCTGTTTGACCTTGGCGCGTTCCCTGACCCAATCTAAACTCTGTTCGGCGATCGCAGCCACGGAAAAAGGTTCCATCCGTAGAGAAGCAGACATTTGCCGCTGCGCCCAAATCAACACTTGATTTAATTGCAGCGAAGTTTTCGTTAATTCAGGTCGTAATTGTTGCAGCAATGCCAGCAAATCCTCCGTCCCCAAATACCGCGCATCAAACGCACTCACCAGGGATTCTAGAGAAGCGACAGGACTGCGTAAATCATGGGCAATCACGGAAATTAATTGATCCCGAATCTGATTCCCCTCCTCGAATTTTGCCGCCTGCCTCCGGATCATGTCCACATTTTGCACTGCCTGCTGCAATGACAACCGGAGATCAAATTGCTTTTCCACCTGTTTAGCAAGAAAACAGAGGATCTCCCGTTCACCAGATGTTAGTATCTTGGGCTGGCTATGAACTAGGCATAAAGTCCCTAACTTATAACCATCTGCGGATAGGAGTGGCTTGCCTGCATAAAAGCGAATGTAGGGTGCTCCCGTAACGAGGGGATTATCCGCAAATCTAACGTCTAATGTCGCATCGGGAACTTCAAAAATGTCATTTTGATGGATGGCATGACCACAGAAAGAAATTTCCCGGGGGGTTTCGGTTACGTCTATGCCCACACAGGCTTTAAACCATTGGCGATTTTCATCGACTAGGGAGATTAAGGCAATTTCCACGCCACAGAGTTGCATTGCCATGGTCACCAAGTCATCGAAGTCTCCTTCCCTTGGTGTGTCTAGGAGATCATAGCGAAACAGGGCGGCTAGGCGCTCATCTTCATCGGGTAGGGGGCGTGGGGGAATCATCGGCGATCAGTCGTATCAGCTAGGGTGAGTTGGAGGGAAAACGCTCATGGATGGTTTGAATACTTGTCTATTTGGTATGTCCATTACCTTGATCGATATTGTTGTTAATGGTGATCAATGTATTGTTTGGAAACCCTGTTATCTCCTCTTTTATCTTAACGAGAGATTTGTCAGGAATTCTCAACAAGAAAATCTGTACAAAAGATACTTTTACAGTTTGGTAACATCTACCTCCGGGGCGATCGCCAGATTTGTCGTCACGTTTTGCACATCATCCAGACTTTCGATGGCATCAATCATTTTGACCACGGCGCGAACTTGATCGAGATCGGTCAACTCTAATTCTGTTTCTGGGAGCCAGCGTAATTCTGATTCATGTACCGTAAAGCCTGACTTTTGGAGAAGATTGCCCAAATTTTCCAAGTTTTCTACGGGGGTAAACACGGCAACTTCATTATTCTCTGGAATGAGTTCATAGGTTTCTGCGCCGCCCTCTAGGGAAGCCTCCAGTAACAGATCTTCGTCCACTGCCCCGGTGAGGATGACGACCCCCTTTTGGTTAAACATCCAACTCACACAGCCCGTTTCCCCAAGATTGCCACCATTTTTGCTGAATGCCAACCGTAGATCCGCCGCTGTGCGGTTGCGATTATCGGTCAATGCTTCGATCAAGATAGCGACCCCCCCCGCACCATAGCCTTCATAGCGAATTTCTTCATAATTATTTTCCTCGCTGCTAAATGTGCCTGCCCCCTTGGCGATCGCCCGTTCAATATTCTCATTAGGAATCCCCGCCGCCTTAGCCTTCTCAATGGCAGTCCGCAGTTGAAAATTCCCCGCCGGATCCGGTAGTCCCTGCCGCGCCGCCACAATAATCGCCCGCGATAACTGCGTAAATGTTTGACCCCGCTTCGCATCAACCCGCGCTTTCTGGCGTTTGATATTTGCCCACTTACTATGTCCAGCCATCGTAAAATATGTTCGTAGAATATCTAAGATTTAAAGGTTTAATGGAGTATGCCGTGAAATTGATCGTAGTGGAATCTGTGAACATCGTAGAGACAGAGGTTTAAATCCCTCTGATTTGACCATAACAGCCCTCAAAAACAAACAAATCAGCCAATTAACCGAATTTTCCTGTTTCATCCATCCCCTGCTAGAAAAAATATAAAGTCAAAAATATAAAGTTCCTGGGCACAGAATTTTGCGAATAAACCATGTATTTCTCACAGAGGCTCAAAAAGATTGAGTTATGCTGGTTGTAATTCTGGATAAGCATTCATCTTTCGTCAGTATTCTTCGTTTGGCAAGAGGCAGCAGTGAGTAACAACGGCTATTCTTCAAAGAAAAATCTAGAGTCTAATTTTGACAATGATCTCTCCGACCTCTTCGGTGAATTGGGAGACTTTGGCGGCGATGACAGTGAACCCAGTGGTTCCTTAGATGAAGAATTGAGCGATTTATTTGGCACTGATCTCAGTGAACTCAAGGCAATGCCCTCCACAGAGACAGGTTTTGATGATCTATTTGGGGACAGCGACAAGGCATCGCCACCGTCCATGTTTGATGCATTGGGGCAGGAAACAACGGAACTAACCAGCTTTGATGAGCTATTTGATGGAGTTGAGCCAACCTCTGAGGCGGAAAAAATTGATATGGACTTCGCCCGGATGACCCTGACTCCGGACATGAGACCGCCAGCGAGTGAGGCAGAATTAGAATCAGAATTGGACAGTCTGTTTGGCGAAAATACGAATGATCTCTTTGCGGAGTTACCAGGGGAGCAGGAAGATCTGACGGTCACGAATCGTCAGGAACATGAAAATGAGGATGTTGTCGCGGGTCTAGAAAATATTTTTGCGAGCAGCCCCAATATGCGGGTGCAGGCGGATCAAGAGTTAGAGGCGGATCTTGATCAGTATTTCTCTAGTCGTAGCACGATGCCGCCGGGGATGATCCCGCCAGTGATTGTGGATGAGCCACCCATGCCAGTCCCCAGCGCGAAAACTGCGCCTGTGCCATCAACGAAACCGGCGATCGCCTTTTTCCCGACCTTAGATGCCCTCCAGAGCCTAATTGAAGCGCCAGCCAAGCGCTCTGTTGTCGATTGGCAATCCCTCGATAACTTGCTCTGTGTTCCCGCAGGAGGAAGAGTTGCCCCGCAAACTGCCCTTGTCCCCCCCCTCACGAGCCAAGAACTCGAAGAAGCGAAAGAAACCAACTTCGATGATCTCGTCGCCCTCCTCGAAGAAGCGGATATTCAAATGGGGGGACCACCCACTGTCACCAGCACCAATCAGCAACCCAACAGAAACCGCGCCCCCAGCCCCAAAGCCTTCGAGCAAACCATGCGGATTCCGGTCAAGCAACTCGACAACCTCAGTAACCTCATGGGAGAACTTGTGGTTAACCGGAATAGCCTAGAGCAGAGCCAGGAAAAACTCCGCCAATTCCTCGATAGTTTGGTAGGTCAGGTACAGCGCCTCAGCGATATCGGCGGCAGGATGCAGGATCTCTATGAGCGTTCCCTGCTCGAACGTTCTCTACTGGCTAGCCGTGGACAGGCGAGCGATCGCAACGTTGCCAGTAGTCGTTCCAACATGGGCATCGACAACCATAACACCTTCAACAACAGCCACGACCAAGACTACGATCCCCTCGAAATGGATCAATTCACTGGCTTCCACCTATTGTCCCAAGAGATGATCGAATTGATCGTCCGAGTCAGAGAATCCTCCTCCGACATCGAGTTTCTCGTAGACGACACCGAACAAGTTGCCCGCAACCTCCGTCAAGTCAGCACCCAGCTCCAAGAAGGACTCACCAAATCCCGCATGATTCCCTTCTCCCAAGCTGTTGACCGTCTCGTCCGACCCGTGCGCGACATCTCCCGGAAACTCAACAAAAAAGCCACCCTGGATGTCGAAGGGCGTGAAACCCTCATCGATAAAATGATCCTTGAGCAGTTATATGATCCCCTCACCCACCTCATTAATAACGCCATTACCCACGGGATTGAGCCACCAGAGATCCGTACCCAAAAGGGTAAGCCTGCCACAGGTAAAATTTCCCTCAAAGCTTTTATCCAAGGTAATCAGATCGTCATTTCCATTGCCGACGATGGCGCAGGCATTGACCCCGATACCATTGTGCGTAAAGCCCTGGAAAAAGGTCTGATCTCCGCCGGACAAGTCCGGACAATGGCACAACATGAAATCTATGACTTTATCTTCCACCCCGGCTTTTCCACCAAGGATCAAGCAGACGATTTTGCTGGGCGTGGCGTGGGTATGGACGTTGTACGCACCGCCCTCGGCAGTATTCGTGGCAGTATTAGCATCGATTCTGCTGTGGGTAGGGGAACGACCTTTATCATTCGCCTGCCTCTGACCTTAAATATTTGTAAGGCACTCTGTTGCATTAACCGCCATTCACGCATCGCCCTCCCCATGGATGGGGTGGAAGATATGCAGGATCTGACCACCAATCAGATCGAAGTGGATGACGGCAAGCAGTACATTACCTGGCGTGGTTCACGGTTACGCCTCCATGCCATGAATAACCTGTTGACCCATCAACGTCGCATTAGTCGTGGCTCGGTCTATGGCAGTACGAATGATCCTGATCAGGTATCGATCGTCGTGTTGCGTAGTGCGGGGAATTGGCTGGCGCTCCAGGTAGATCAGGTGATCGGTGAGCAGGAAATTGTAATTAAGCAATTGGAGGGACCGATTCCTAAGCCTGCGGGAATCTCTGGGGCAACGGTACTTGGGGATGGCACGATTATGCCGGTGGCGGACATTCTGGAGTTGATCGAGTTGGCAGCCCAAGGTCGTGTGCGCACTAAGGTGAAGACTTGGCAGGAAACCAATCCAGCGATACTGGAGCAACAGGCTTTTGATGAGGAGCCGACGGTATTGATTATTGATGACTCAATCACGGTGCGTGAACTATTGTCTATTAGTTTCACGAAGGCTGGTTATCGAGTCGAGCAGGCGCGGGATGGTCAGGAGGCTTGGGATAAGTTGCGGGGGGGTTTGCCTTGTGAGCTGGTCTTCTGTGATATTGAGATGCCGAGGATTGATGGTCTGGAATTGTTGTCGCGGATTCAGAAGGATCCGGAGTTGGCGAAGATTCCGGTGGCTATGTTGACTTCTCGTGGGGCGGATCGTCACCGTCAAATGGCGGCGCAGTTGGGGGCGAGTGCTTATTTTACGAAGCCTTATTTGGAGGAGGCATTGTTGGATGCGGCGTTGAAGATGCGTCAAGGGGAGGTATTGTTGCCGGGGAGTGTGCGTAAGTCCCAGGTAATCCAAAAGACTCCGGAACTGTTGAAGGATGCGGTTACTGCGCAATCAGCGCCGATGGCTCAGGCTGCTGATGGGGGAGGGCGATCGCCGAATGATTTTGGTACACAAGCAACGTTCAGAGCTTTGATTATTGACGATTCGGTAACGGTAAGGGAACTGTTGGCGATGACGTTCCAGAATGCGGGTTATCTGGTGGAGAAGGCACGGGATGGACAGGATGCTCTGGATAAACTCCTGGCAACGCCTGATTTCGATGTGGCTTTCTGTGATATTGAAATGCCGAGGATTGATGGTCTGGAGCTATTAAATCGTGTGCGGGAACATGAGTCGCTGCGGCATATCCCGATTGCCATGTTGACTTCCCGGGGGGCTGAGCGTCACCGGAAGATTGCGGCGGAACGGGGAGCGAAAGCCTATTTCACGAAGCCCTATGTGGAGGACAATCTCCTCCGGGCGGCGAAACGCCTGATTCAGGGGGAAGTTTTGCTGGATGAAAATGGTACATTGTTGACTTAGACAACGCGATATTAAAGGTTTTTTGTTGCGATCGCCATGGTAATGAAGCCCATTTTCCAGTCGAAATTAAGTTTGCTCGGTTTAGGTCTGGGCTGTGCTTTGGTCTTGTCTGGGATCAAGCCGCAACCGACCTATGCTAGGGATGTGGAAATTAAAGTTGGGATTGTCCAGCGTTTTGGAGATGAGGCGCAGGATACCCTGACTGTATCGAGTTTGCCTGGCGATCGCCTAGAGGTGGAGATCGAGACGGGGGGCAAAAAAGAGGTGATGACGACGGATCAGATCACCTTTACCCTCGGTTCCCAACCGTTATCGCAGCCGGAATTAAGTGAACATGTTGTCCTGAGTGACCAGGGAACCTTTGAAACAGCAGAGGATAGCGCTAAAGCTTGGCAGGCGTTGGGCATTGAGGTGGAAATTACCCAACCGGAACGCTGGCAGGTCTGGGCAAAACGCGATGTATACAGTACCCCCCTGCTCCGTCGGCTGTTATTGCAGAGTTTAAAAGCCAAGGGATTTAAGAGTCCCTATCTCAGTTCTGAGGTGCTGCAATCCCGGGCGATCGCCTCCTTTGTGGTGAATGGTTATCGTTACAACCGTGCCCAGGTGGTGCTGCGTTCCGGTCACTTAAGCTACAGCCCAACGCCTACGGAACTTTCACCCTCGTCGATGAAGTGGACATTGAAACCTACCTGCGGGGCGTTGTCCCCCATGAAATTGGCAGTGCTGCACCGGATAAAGCCGTTGAAGCCCAAACCATTATTGCCCGCACCTATGCCCTAAGAAATTTGCGTCGGTTTGCCGCCGATGATTATGAACTCTGTGCCACGGTGCATTGTCAGGTTTATCTCGGTCTCCAGGGAACCAATGATCGCATCGATCAGGCGATCGCCCGTACCAAGGGTTTAGTGCTGACCTACAACAAAGAACTAGTCGATGCCCTCTATTCCTCCACCACGGGGGGAGTCACCGCCTCCTTTAGCGATGTCTGGAATGGCGCAGAACGTCCCTACCTGAAAGCCGTGATCGATTCCCCCGGTCAAGTGTGGGATCTCGGCACGAACTCCCTCGCCGATGAGCAAAGTTTTCGCAAATTTATCGCCCTCGACCAAGGATTTAATGAAACCGGGCGCAGTGTGTTCCGTTGGGAAGAATCGGCAAGCCTTGATTCCCTCACCGCAGGTCTGCAAAAGTACCTCGAAAAAACCCAACATCCCCTCGCTGGTATTCAGTCCATTTCCAAGTTAGAGATTCTCAAGCGATCGCCATCCGGTCGCGTCCTAGAACTCGATGTCACTACCGACAAAGGCATTGTCCGACTGCTGAAAAACGAAATTCGTAGCGCCCTCGTTCCCCCGCGCAGCACCCTCTTTTACCTCGAACCGATCAAAGATAGCCAACAAAAAATCACCGGCTACACCTTTATCGGCGGCGGTTTTGGACATGGTGTAGGCATGAGTCAATATGGTTCCTACAACCTCGCGAATCTGGGCTGGTCAGCCGCTAAAATCCTCAATTTTTACTATCCCGGCACAACCCTCGAACCCCTCAACGACTCCATTATTTTTTGGCGACCCGACGATTAAGTCTCCCCAAAAGATCATCATAAATAACTTGCCACCGATCGCAAACTATCCGGGATGGGTAGATCCTCCGGGAACTCCAAACAGGTTTCCGAAAAGCCCAAATAACCCGATTCAGTAAAAGACAGGAGCAGTCGCCCCAGAGCAACCCAAACTACTTCATCAAATTCCCAATTGCCTTCACGGGGCGCATAACAGGCAATGGATTTGAGCGCCCAAAAGTAGCTATTACGCACCACTGAACCGCCTTTTTTGTAGGGGGGCAGATCATCCCGGTGGATACAAAGAATGTCGTCCTGTAAGGTTACCACTCGCATCTATTCGCCCCGCATGACCTGCGCTTTAAATTCAGAAAAATGAGTCCGCTGGTTTAAATTGGGGAAGGGTTCAGCAGGCAAAGGCAGATCGAGAAATTTGCAGAGGGGTGACCAGCCTTCGGTGACTTGATAAACCAATAATTTATCGGCGGGAATGGTCTGTTTCACCTGTGCGATGTGGCGTTGATAGATGGCGATCGCCTGGTCTTGATTTAAAAAATCCCCCTGAAATTCCCCATCCCACACAAGCTGATCCACCAACCGAAAAATCCGAATCCGTTGGCGCAAAGCCGGAGAAAAAGGAATCTGCCAAGCCATTTTTAACTTCTCTAGGGCAGTGGGAGCCGCCTGAAAAATCGTTGCTCTCGTGCTGGCATACCAATCCTCTGGATCCCGCACCGTCAAAATCACCTTGGCATCAGGATAATGCTGAAAAATTTCCTGATAAAAACAGCAACCCGGAAAATCTACAATTCCCTGGTAGCCCGTAAATAAACCATCCCAATCAATCTCTTCCTGGCGAGTCAAACCTTCCCAATAGCGGATTCCCGAAGGATTCCGGATCAATTCGACCATGTGATAACACTTGGTAATGCCCAAAATTTCCAGGGCGTTCTTCAGGGAATAGGTTCCCGTGCGCCCCATACCTGCACCAATTACGCGGATTGTCATGACATCAGTGTTCCTGCGGGATAATCACTCGCCCATGACTATAGCAAGGATTTTCGACCCATTTCTAGGCAGCTTGCTCCTCCAGGATGAGATTCATTTGCTCCATCCCTTTTTTGAGGTGACGGGTGACGGTCATGGGACTAATGCCAATGCGTTTGGCGGCTTCGGTACGGGGTAATTCTTCGAGGCAAACCAACTGGATGGCGCATTTGGTGCGTTCTTCGAGGTGGGCAAAGGCCTGTTGCAGTTGTAGGTTTACTTCGGTGCGGTATTGTTGTTGCACACTGCGGCTGTCGGGCAGGGTGTCGCCGAGGGTGACGGTTTCATCGGTGTTATTGCCCAGGGTGACATCAAGGCTAACTAAGAGGCGATTTTTCCAGGCGAGTCGGCATTCTTCCCATTCTTTAGGGCTAACTCCCAGGGCTGTCGCGATTTCACTCTCTTGGGGCGATCGCCCGAGTTGGTGACGCAGTTGGCGGCGGAGGGATTGCCCCTTAGAATATAGCTCCTGCCAAACCCTGGGAATTTTAATCATGCTGCCGCGATCGCGGAGGTAATGCAAAATTTCACCGCGAATATAGGGCATCGCAAAGGAGCTAAAGGCAACGCCCCGGTCGCCCCGGTCAGGAGAAAAACGCTCAACGGCGCGGATTAAACCAAAAACGGCAATTTGTTCTAGATCTTCATAGCCCTCGGCACAGGTATGGCTCATTTGAAAGGCAACTTTTCTGACTAGACCGAGGTTGTGCTGCACCAGACGATTACGGAGGGCAACGCTAGGTTGCTGAGTATAACGCTTGAAAAGTTCTAAATCCGTGGAAAACTGGGGTTTCATAAGTCAGATCGGGAGTTCCGCCATTGAGGGTAGACTTTATGAGATGCACATATAAAGTTCAATATATCTTCATTTTCGGCTGTTCTTCGGGGCTATGCCATTGTTTTTTTACGGAACTTCTAGCGCTTGGGAATGGATGAATAACGTGGGTTTTCCGTGGTATCTCAGGGTCTAAATATCACAAAAGATACTTGTGTAACTTAGGTATGCTTGGGGGAGTCAGCAGAAATGCTGATCTCGGTGCTGATTTAGCGGATTTGTTGGCGTAGGCTTTGGGTAAATTGTGCCCAGGCGGTTTGTTTTTGTTGGTTGTAGAGGAGGAGGGCGTAATCGAGGAGAGGAATGGCGGCTTGGGTTCTACCGTTCTGCATGAGGATTTGGGCGGAGGCG
>JBIKYI010000363.1:0-3988 GCA_044355355.1 Limnothrix sp.
TGTGAGTTTGAACTTTTTTGTCAGACTCTATTCTACATTTTATGCAATTATTCTAATTGATTTTATATTATGACACATTTTGCAATTATCTGTGTAGACGATGATGAAGTTGTTTTAGAAAGCTTGACAGAACAGTTAAAACGTCATTTGAAAATTTTTAGTATTGAATTAGCAGAGAGTGGAGAGGAAGCATTAGAAATTTTGGAAGATTTAGCCAATGAAAATATAGAGGTTGCATTGATTATTTCTGATCAAATTATGCCGAAAATGAAAGGGGATGAATTGTTGATTAAAGTACATCATCGATATCCTCATATTTTTAAGATTATGATGACTGGTCAGGCTGATGCACAAGCAATTGGTAATGCGGTCAATGAAGCAAATTTATATCGTTATATTGCTAAACCTTGGGATGAAATAGATCTGATTTTAACGGTTAAAGAAGCTCTGCGAAGTTTTTATCAAGATAGACAATTGCAGCAGCAAAATCAGGAGTTACGAGAATTAAATGCTCTCCTTGAGCAAAAGGTTGTAGAAAGAACGGCGGAACTTCAAGCGCAGGTGATTGCGCTTCAGGAAGCACAGGAAGAAATTCTTGGACTGAATCAGAAGCTTGAACAATTGTCTTATTTAGATGGCTTGACGGGCATTGCTAATCGACGTTTTTTTGATATAACGCTTACAAAGGAGTGGGATATCGCTTGCTGTAAAGGAGCTTCTTTGGGTTTGTTAATGATTGATGTGGATTTTTTTAAAAAATATAATGATTTTTATGGTCATCCTCAGGGGGATGATTGTCTCAAAAAGGTCGCTCAAGCTATTAATTTGGTGGGGCGTTGTAGGCGTGATTTAGCTGCTCGCTATGGGGGAGAAGAGTTTGCTTTGTTCTTAGCGGATGTGGAGATTAATGATGCTTACCAAATTGCGGATCAATTGCTGGAGGCGATCGCCGCCTTGAAGATTCCCCATGCTTTATCTGAGGTGGGGGAATATGTCACGATCAGTATTGGTCTATATGTTGATGTGCCGAGGCAGTATCAAACTGTTGATGATTTTATTAAAGAAGCGGATCTATGTCTTTATCAAGCTAAAAAGCAGGGGCGATCGCAGATTTGCGGCAAGCCATTACGCCCTCTCAGGTAAAAGAGCTTCAAGAGAGCAATAGTTGTTGGATGCAGTTGTTCATTAAGAAGTACACAACCATCATGGCGGCAGCGGCAGCGGCAACCAAAGTCCCTGCCAACATCAGAGAAAATTCCTGTTGGTCAAATGCTTGTTGCATCAGATGCAGCGACCAAGCCACTAACGCAACATCAAATATGAGAATGGGAACCAGCATGTTTTAATTTTTGTTAACTTGTTCCCATTTTAATACACATTCCCCTTTAATGTTGCGAAAAATTCATGGTGTCTTAAGATGTGTAAGGGTTCCTCAAGTGTCTATCTGATGAGTATTTGAGCGCATCGAGTATTTATGAAGAGTTTAAACGATCATTAATTTATTTTTGTCAAGTTTTTGCCCCAGGGCAGATTAACTTCTTTTGTTTTTCTTCATAGAGGCGATCGCCCTGGGATGTTAAAGGGGGCGAACAGGAACTTTGTGTTGTTGTAGATAGGTTTTGATTTCAGCGACGGTGAGTTGACCGTAGTGGAGCAAGGAAGCGAGAAGGGCGGCTTCAGCTTTTCCCTCGGTGAGGGCTTCATAGATGTGGTGGGTGTTCCCTGCGCCACCGGAGGCAATTACGGGAATTTCAACGGCTTCGGCGATCGCCCTAGTGAGGGTCAAGTCATAGCCCGCCTGGGTTCCATCTGCATCCATACTGGTGACGAGCAATTCCCCAGCGCCCCGTTGTGCCATTTCCTTCGCCCAGGACAGCGCATCAATCCCCGTATTTTCCCGACCACCGCGCACATAAACATCCCAACCCGGATTATTTGCGTCATGACGACGACGGGCATCGATCGCCACCACAATGCACTGATTGCCAAAATGGTCAGCGGCTTCATTGATAAAACTGGGGTTACGCACCGCCGAGGAATTGATGCTCACCTTATCAGCTCCGGCGCGGAGTAATTGCTTAATTTGACCAGTAGTACTGATGCCACCGCCCACCGTGAGGGGAATAAAAACCTGTTCCGCCGTTTGGTAAACCACATCGATAATCGTGTCGCGGTCTTCGTGGGTGGCGGTGATATCAAGGAAAACCAGTTCGTCGGCTCCTGCATCGTTATAGACCTTCGCCAATTCCACCGGGTCGCCTGCATCCTTCAGATCGACAAAATTTACACCTTTCACCACCCGTCCAGCGTTGACATCAAGGCAGGGCAAAATTCGTTTGGCGAGCATTCCGGTAATCTCCTGGGTCTTCGTGCAAGGTCATCTTTTCAGGTCATATTTTATCGTAGTGGGTTTAAGGGGTTGTGGTGATCGCCAGCAATGTTCAGAGGTGAAGTTAGATGTCTGATCACTTCAAGAAAGGGTTAATAAAAATGTGTTGGCTTACGATTAAGCTATACCCAACCTATCTGAATAAGGGGTTATCGATTCTCAATTTTAGAATTAAGCATTTGATGGAGGAGCATTGCGATGAGTTTGACTCAAATCGAAGTGTTGGGATCTGGTTGCAAAAAATGTCAGCAATTGGAAGCCAATGTCAGGGTGGCGATCGCCGATTTAAATATCGAAGCAGAGATTCTGCACATTACTGACCCAATCGAAATTGCCAAACGTAGAGTTATGGCTACACCCGCATTAACTATCAACGGCAAAATTGTGGGCAAAGGCAGGGTCATGACCAGCACAGAAATTAAACCCTTCCTGCAAACCTAATGGTCGGAGGAGAAACTATGTTCGATCCGTTTTATCCATTCGACTGGTTGGCAACCCAGATTGTCACCCATCTTTTCGGGCTATCTGTTAAATCTCACCTCGGATCAAGCTTGCATTTTTTTCTCTATGATGTCCCCAAGGTTTTATCTCTACTGATTGTCATCAGCTTTCTTGTGGGTACATTTCAAAGTTTTTTGCAACCTGAAAACGTACGTTTTTGGCTAGAAGGTAAGCGCACCTTTGGCGGTAATATTTTGGCGGCTTTAGTCGGGATTGTCACGCCGTTCTGCTCTTGTTCTGCCGTACCACTTTTTATTGGATTTTTAGAAGCAGGGATTCCCCTGGGCGTGACATTTTCTTACCTGATATCTGCGCCGATGGTCAATGAAGTTGCTGTCATATTACTGTGGGGCTTGTTTGGCTTAAAAGTAACGCTTGTTTATATCGGTTTTGGTGTTGCGTTAGCGATCGCCGCTGGATATGCCATTGGGCTACTGAAACTAGAAAAATGGGTTGAGCCTTTTGTGTGGGAGCTGCAAAAAGCCCATCCAGAGAGTGATCAAGAAGATGAGTTAGTGGACAATCAACTCACTTGGAAACAGCGATTTCGGCAGGGACAGTTTCAGTCTAGGGAAATCGTGCAATCAGTTTGGCTATATGTGGTAATTGGGATTGCCATCGGTGCAGGAATTCATGGTTATGTGCCGACTACTTTGGTGACGCAGCTAGCGGGACAGAGCAACCCTTTCGCCGTCCCCGTTGCAGTGGTTTTAGGTGTACCGCTCTATGCCAACATTGCCGGGGTCATGCCGATCACGGAAGCCCTCGTCAACAAAGGAATGCCCCTTGGTACAGTTTTATCCTTCACCATGGCGGTCACTGCCCTGTCATTGCCTGAGATTGTCATTCTCAAAAAGGTTCTGCGTCCTCAGCTCTTAGGGGTTTTTATTGGTCTAATGACCGTAGGGATCATTAGCATTGGCTACCTATTTAATGCTCTGCTTGCTTAATCAATTTAAAGATTTAGCAGGATGACGCAACTGCTCGGCGCTCGCCACCAGTGAATACTTTATCTCAAATTTGCCCAGTGAAACGTCAATTCACACGACTGCCTATTATTTATGGCAACGCAAAAGTTGTCCCGAAAATTAAGCCGAA
>JBIKYI010000401.1:0-3656 GCA_044355355.1 Limnothrix sp.
GGAGGAGTTCGAGCAAAAAGTTGCTTATTTCCAGTCTTTGATCGAAACGAATGAGTTATTGCCGCTCTTAATTCGTCGGGGTGATAAGCAAATGGTGTTGCGATCGCTCGAAGAACTAAAGCCAGATGATGAGTTAATTTATCTGCTCCATGACCCCCGTCCCCAACTGTTAAAACGTTTGTCAGGGGGGATGCAGTCCCGACGGTTAACCTTGGAAGAATTAGCCGTTGTTGAAAATTTTGAGTGGCGATCGCCCACAACACCTACGGAGTCCCAAGAGAAGGACTAAAATATAGGGTATCCGACCTAAAATAATAAAAATAAGGATCAAAGTATAAATCCTTTAGGTTTTAGCAAACCCGAAAACACCTATTGCTCAGGAATCATGACACAAGCAACACCAACAATCAGTTCCGGCATCCAACTCACCGAAACCGCCCTCAAACACGTTTTGATGCTGCGTGAGCAACAGGGGAAAGACCTCTGGCTAAGGGTTGGCGTTCGTCAGGGGGGCTGCTCTGGCATGTCCTACATGATGGATTTTGACTCCCCGGAGAGTGTGACTGAACATGACGATGTGTTTGACTACGCCGACGGTTTCAAGATTATTTGCGATCGCAAGAGCCTGTTGTACCTCTACGGACTCGTCCTCGATTACAGCACCGCAATGATTGGCGGCGGCTTCCAATTTACCAATCCCAACGCCAACCAAACCTGTGGTTGTGGCAAATCTTTTGGGGTTTAATTGGGGTTTAATAGAAGGTCGCTCAAGATGATGGATCTCTAGCACTAGGGATCCGTTAGCCTTCATTAACTTGGAGGCAAATAGAGCTAAACTTCAGCTAAATTCCAGCCAAAATTATGACCGAACTTACCATCGAAGAACGTTTTGCCAAAGGCTTTGAACGCTATGAAGCCGGGGAAGCACCAGAGACTCTCCTCCCGGAATTCCTTGCCATTTGCCAACTTGACCCTAAAAATGCCGCCGCTTGGAGCTGTGTTGCTTGGTTAAATCTCCTACTCGGCAAAGCAGATATGGCTCTATCCGCTGCCCAACGGAGCCTCAAACTGGATCATCGCAATCCCCAAGCCCATGTCAACATCGCCCTCGCCCTACTGGGGACAGGTGGTAAAGGCGTGAGAAAGCACATTGAACTTGTGCAAAAGGTCATTGATTTTAGCGAAGAAGCCAAGGCGGACATTGACGAAAATATTGAAGATGGTCTGAAGCGTAGACCGGACTGGAAGGATTTGGCAAAGGTCAAAAAGTGGCTCTCTGAATAATCCTGGATAATTTCCAACCGTTGATTCGCTATGGCGATCGCCAGTTGTGCTTGGTAAGTCAAAAACTATTGATTAATAATTGATATCAGTATTGAGATGAAACACCATTTTGTCGGTTTGAAGGCGGATCAGTTTCGTCACCCCCTAGATCGTGAGGCAACACAAAATTTACGGCGGCTTCCCGGTCTAGATTTGCTGGTGCGTTCTGTGCTGGGTTCGACCGCTGAACAGGTGTTTCAGTTCAATAATCTTGCCTCTAGTATTCTGGTGGGCGATCGCCAATTGCCCCACCTCCAAAAACTCCTAGAGGATGCCTGTAAAATTCTCGACCTCGAACCACCAGCCCTCTATATCCAGCAAAACCCAGTCCCCAATGCCTACACCTTTGCCATGCGGGGACAAAAACCGTTTATGGTGATTCACACGTCCCTGATCGAAATGCTCACCGAACCGGAATTACAGGCGGTTATGGCGCATGAATTGGGACACCTAAAATGTGAACATGGCGTTTACCTCACCCTGGCGAATCTGTTGGTATTGGCGACGAATGCCCTACCCATTTGGGGAGCCTTAGCCGCTCAGTCCATGCAGGAACAAATGATGTCCTGGCTTCGTTGCGCTGAATTAAGTTGCGATCGCGCCGCCTTTTTAGTCAGCCAAGATCCCAAAATCGTGATGTCCGTGCTGATGAAATTAGCAGGTGGTTCCCCTAGCCTCGCTCCTCTTCTCAACCTGGACGCGTTCATGGAGCAAGCCCAAGCTTACGAGTCCCTTAGCCAAAGCCAACTCGGCAAACTTCTACGGGACAATCAAACTGCCCAACTAACTCACCCCGTACCAGTGATCCGCGCCCAAGCTATTTTGCAATGGTCTGGTTCCCAGGAATATTCCCTCTTGCTTCAGAAGGAGGATTCAGGTTATAATGCTTCAGGTTCATCCAAGGGCGGATGGCGAAATTGGTAGACGCACCACACTCAAAATGTGGCGATGAAAGTCGTGGGGGTTCGACTCCCCCTCTGCCCATAAAAAATTAAAAATAAAAAAATAAGAGAAGGGGAAGGCGATCGCCCTTCCTTTTTTGTTGTTGATTTTTTTGGGGAGGCTAAACTCCTAGCCCCAAAAATTCATATCCAATAAATTTCCAATAAAAAAGAGGACATCTGCTGTCCCCTTTAATGTTTTTGATGATGCTTAAAATTAAGCAATCAATCAGTAATCAACAAGATTACATCAAGCCCAACTGAGCCAGAATGCCTTTTCCGGTGAGTAATTCAGTCATCAAACCGATCACAAAACCGAGCATTGCTAAACGACCATTCCAATTTTCAGCGAAGGCACTGAAACCGAACTTGCTTTCTTGATTTTCCATGGTGTGAACTTCCTAGATACAAAACTGAATTTACGAGATTGCACTTTCGTCAATCGCTTGTTACTTAATTTAACAAAGTTTTATCGGAAGTTGCAACGAACACCCAGGTCAATGCCACAATTCTTTCTTTAGACAGAGTAAGTTTTCTATCTAAGGGGGATAGACACATCTTGCCCATAGGCTTGCCAAGATAGGTCGATCAAGCCATTCATAATGGCAACCGCAACAATAGAGCTACCTTTGCGGCTATCGATATAGATAAAGGGAATCACCGAGTCCTGGATTTTTTGGCGAAAATCATCGCCAGTAATGAAGTTAGCGGGGGTGACAATGACTAATGCGGGTCTAATTTCTTCTGAGCTGATCAGGTTAATGAGGCTGGTGAGGGAGGTTTGGGACTGACCAATAATAAAAATGGCTTCTGGATATCGCTTGGCGAGGGTTTCGATGCCCCATGCCGTTTTCGTTTTGCCTTTTTGGGGTCTGGTTAAGGTCTCTGAACTGCAATAAACAGGATTCGCAAAGGTTTTTTGTAGATTATGCACAATCCCAACTTGTACCATGGGCACATCAACAACGATGGTGCTTCTGGCGGCAAGGGCTGCGGCTCCGGCTTGGAGTGCTCGTTCCGAAAAACGGATCAGGTGACGATATTCAAAGTCCGCCGTTTCGTAGATGACACGACGAACGATTTCGTATTCCGCCGGGGAAAAGGAATGTTCGCCGACTTCTTGGTCAATGATTGACAAACTTTGAGCGTCTGTAATGTGCCATTCCATAGTGATCGGTGTACCGCCTAGTGGATAGATAAGCCTCTAAGGAGCTAGATTACCCTCATTCTGACATACTCTTCATTCTCGACGATAAAATCTTGCCTGAAACTTAAACCAATGGGTTTGATTGTCTGGTAATGGTCAATTTAATGAAGTCTAGTTGATATTGATTTCGATCTTAATTTTGATTGGGTTGGCGATCGACGCCCCAGCCCACTGCCCTAATCCAT
>JBIKYI010000018.1:0-13274 GCA_044355355.1 Limnothrix sp.
GCTGTTGGGCAAGACCGAGGTTATAGTGGGCTTCCCAGAGGGTCGGATCCAGGGCGATCGCCTCCCGTAGCCGCGCAATTCCCTCCGTCAGTTGACCCTGCTGCAAAAATTGCAAACCCTGTGCCATTTTTTCCCGCGCCGCTGGTGTGGTCGGCGTAATTACCCCCCCCAAACGACCCTGGGCAATCAAGGGGGATTCTGCCAGCACCCTGGGCGATCGCCCCCCAACCATCAGACAAGCAACCCCAACAATCACCCAAAAAACTTTACGAAGAATAAATAGATTTAGCACAGATTTACAGATATTTATTGAACTTCAAATTCGACCCAAAATACCTTACAAGACATATCAGTTTTAGTTAGTACGCTACCAAATAACGATAGGCTAACAACAATTAAAGCAAGACAACAGCAAGATCAATCAAAAAAGCCACAATATTTGCTTTAAATTGCGCCAACAACCCTTCTCCAACGATTAAGAAATATTGCTCCCTAGAGCATGTCGTAATTATCCCTTAACACTCCCATTTAACCAAGCGAGTTTTCCCATTTCTAACCTCTATAACCTAGGAATTTTGATGATGAATACCGCCATAAAAAATATTCGTAACATCGCCATTATTGGCCCCTACTCCTCCGGTAAAACAACCCTCCTCGAAAGTTTACTCTCCGTGACCGGATCCATTAGCCGCAAGGGTAGCATCACCCAGAAAAATACCGTTGGTGACAGTAGCCCCGAAGCCCGCGATCGCCAAATGAGCGTCGAGATCAGCGTTGCCAGCAGCCAACACCAGGACATTGATTTCACCTTCCTCGATTGTCCCGGCTCCATTGAATTTCTCCAGGAAACCTACAATGCCCTCGTGGGTGTCGGTACAGCGGTGATTGTTTGTGAACCGGAAGTCGAAAGAATTTTAACCCTTGCGCCCCTCTTTAAATTTCTCGACGATTGGAATATTCCCCATCTTGTTTTTATTAACAAAATGGATCGTGCTAAAAATAATTTTCTCGACATTTTAGATGCCCTGAAAAATGCCTCCAGTCGTCCCCTCGTGCCGCAACAATATCCCATTCGTCAGGATCTGGATTTAATCGGCTATATCGATCTCATTTCGGAGCAAGCCTACCATTACCATCCCGATTCCCCAGCGGATCCCGTGCCATTCCCAGAGGAATTACACATTGAGGAAAAAATTACCCGGGAGGAAATGCTCGAAACCCTGGCGGATTTTGATGATCAACTTTTAGAAAAACTGTTGGCGGAAATTGCCCCTTCCTCGGAAGAAATTTTGCAGGATCTACGCAAGGAGTTGAGTGCGGATCTGGTTGTGCCTGTGTTCTTCGGCATTGCGGATCGCGATTATGGTACTCGCCCGCTGTTGGATGCTCTGGTGAAGGAAGCGCCAGCCCCTGATGTGACGGCTAACCACCGTGATTTACAGATTGATGCCGATGAGACGGTGGTGCAGGTGCTGAAAAATTTCTACACGCCCCAGGGGGGTAAGCTTTCCCTTGTCCGGGTTTGGCAGGGGGAATTGCGGGAGGGAATGCTCCTCAATGGCGATCGCCCCGGTGGGATTTATACCCTGATGGGCAGTCAACAAAAAGCTGTCCAGTCAGCAATCACAGGTGAAATTGTTGCCCTAGCGAGACTAGAAACGGCGACCGTGGGACAAACCCTCAGTAGTCGCGCTGATTCCAAGGTGAACTTACCGAAAGCTGAGATTATGCAGCCAGTCTATGCCCTGGCAATCGCCCCAGAACACCGCAAAGATGAAGTCAAACTGAGCGCCGCCCTCGGCAAACTGATCGACGAAGATTCCGCCCTCGCCTGGGAACAGCATGGGGATACCCACGAAGTCATTCTCTGGGGACAGGGAGACATTCACCTACAGGTCGCCCTAGATCGCCTCAAACGCAAATACAACCTACCGATGGTGACCCAACTCCCGAAAATTCCCTACAAGGAAACCATCCGCTCCAACGGCACTTCCCACGGACGTTACAAGCACCAGAGTGGCGGTCACGGGGCATTTGGCGATGTTTACCTCGACATTAAACCCCTCAACCGGGGCGAAGGCTTCCAATTCCATGAAACCATCGTCGGTGGTGTTGTGCCCAAGCAGTATATTCCCGGCGTAGAGATGGGAGTGCGTGAATACCTCGTCCAAGGTCCCCTCGGTTTCCCTGTGGTTGATGTGGATGTTACCCTCACTAACGGTTCCTACCACGCCGTTGATAGTTCTGAGCAAGCCTTTAAACAAGCCGCCAGAATCGCCATGACGGAGGGGATGCCCGGTTGTACGCCGCAACTATTGGAACCTATTTTGACGATTAATCTGCATATTCCCAATGAATTTACGGCGAATGCGTTGCAATTGATTAATGGTAAACGGGGTCAAATTCTCGGCTACGAAAGTACTGCTGACTGGAAGGGCTGGGATCAGATTACAGCCTATTTCCCCAGTGCGGAGATGCATAATTTGATTATTGAACTGCGATCGCTGACCTTTGGTGTTGGCTTTTTTGATTGGCAATATGATCATCTCCAGGAAGTGCCGGACAAGGTTTCTGAGCAGGTGCTCGCCAAAATTCAGGGGAATTAATGGCGTTAAATGAAGTCTGCTGATGAACTGAGATCGTTTTTTCCGGAATGACTGCCATGGCGGTGTGAATAAAGAACTGGTAGATGCACCTGAACTTGCCCTAGAGTTACGACTTTGGGGCAGTTTTTTTGCTAAATTTTTTTGCTAAATTTTTTTGTGTAGTCCTGGGGGTATTGGTGGTGCGATCGCCAACATCTGGTGTTGCTGATTGATGAGATGTTCACGCCCCCTAGCCCCCAAATTGGGGGAAGCGGAATTTAGTAATTCATTCAAGTCCCCAGAATGGGGCTTTAGGGGCGACAGGGATTATCATGCTCGTGATTCATCTCCAAATTAAGCAACGCCCAACATCTTCGCATCCCCCCTTCGCCTTGTCTCCCTATCTCCCCATCAAACAATTGTCAATTGGGCGATTAATGTTTCCTCGCTATACTGGAACAAAGCTGAGTTCTGGGCGCAATAGATGTGTATTTGTATCAACTGCGAATATGTGGATCGTTGTCAGACTTACCATGTGGTTGAGACGCAACATCAGCAACCCCATTTAACCGAATCCCCTTCCTTTGAACCGCAGGAACCGACCATTAATGTAAATATCCGTTCCGTCGGCGAAGAAATTGAGATGGAATGGGATGTGGTGGGTTGTGAGAGTTTTTCCCGTGAGGATGGCAAATGGGCGAAGTTACGTCCCGGTGAATTGCTACCAACCTAGGCAAAGTCACAATCAATAACGTTTGCATTTATGACAAGATCGGCGATCGCCCCAGAGATCCCCGATAAAATGTCACGGTATAGGATAAATACGCTTTTTGGTTACGCTATGAAACGTCAATGGATCGCCTTTAGTTTGGTCGTCTTGGGTTGGGGAGTCCAAACCTCCGAGGCGATCGCCCAGGGCAACATGAGAAATGGGCAGTTAAATACCAGAATTCGTTATGCCCTCTGTACCCAGGATTGGGCAGGGGCGATCCAGGCGATCGACCAAATGAAAAGAGTAACCTCCGTCTATCGACAGGAATTAGATTATTACCGCGCTCGTCTCGTGCTGATGCGCGACCAAAGAACCCGGATCCCCTCCTGGCCAGATGCAGAATATTGCGCAGGGAACAGCCCAGGCATTTTTCCCAATGAAGCCGCCAATAACAGTGGCAGCGCAGCAAGCCCAGGCTTTGCCAACATTAACCTGCCTGCACCACCACCTACTGCCCCAAGCAACAAGCCAAGTGCTCCAGATGGGAGTATTACTCCAGAATCATTAGTGGGTATTTGGTACGGCACACAACAATGCCAGTTTAATAACCCCAACATTTCATCGGAAAGTTTTACTTTTGAGCAACGTTACACCGTGCAATACAAGCCTGATAACACCACCAGCAGTAAGGGTTATGCCATCTTTAAATTAAACATTCAAGAAGGGGATATGACCCTTGTTTATCGGGTGAGTACTACAGGTTGCTATCAATTGCAAAATCGTCGCTTATCCGAAATAGCAAGCGATGCATCGGTCAGCATTGATCAAGTTGTTTTTAATAACTTCTCACCAACGGAAGAACAAAAAACCCTCTTTGAGCAGGCGATGCAACAATATCTCCAAGATAAATTGGTTAATGTACCTTTTGAGTATGTCTTGAGTTTTAATGCCAAAAGAGAAATTGTTGTAGATGGTTCTGATCAGATCGCGGAATGCAATATCTCGCCCCTGCGTCCTGTGGTGAATCAACTTTTTTAGGGGTTTAGGCGATGGTTAAAACGATTTTGCCTGTGGTGGAGCCAGTGGCGATCGCCTGGTGAGCTAGAGCCGCATCAGCCAGAGGAAAGGTTTGGCTGACATGAATCTGTAACTGATTTTGCTCGAACCAAGAGCTGCATTTACTGAGAATTTCTGCTTGGTGCTGCTGGGCGGCAATATCCCCGGTGAGCATCGGCGTTAACATCAATTCCATACTGATGCGTAAATTCTTGAGACGGGCAGCTTTGAAATTACCCAGTTGGAAATCCGGCTCCAAAATCGTCACCAAATCGCCATAGGTCTTCACGGCGGGAACGGTATCCCAGAACAGCTTGCCCCCAATCGTATCGAAGGCAATATCTACCCCCTGACCCTTGGTAAGACTCAGCACAGCTTCCACAACATCGACATCCTGATAAAAAATCACCTCATCCGCGCCCAATTGCCGCACTAAACGGGCTTTGTCCGGGGTACTCACGGTGGTTAAAACCTTTGCGCCCCAAAGCTTTGCCAGTTGGATCGCCACATGACCTACGCCGCCAGCCCCCGCATGGATTAAAACGGTTTGTCCTGCTGCCAACCTTGCGCGATCGCCTAGTGCTTCCCAAGCCGTCAGTAAAACCAAAGGAGCCGCCGCCGCTTCGACAAAGGATAAATTCTTAGGTTTATGGGCAACAAAACGACTGTCCACCAAGGCATATTCCGCATAATTGCCAGTGCCCGTTTTCCCTAAGCCGCCATCGCAAAAATAAACCGCATCGCCCACATTGAAATTAGTGACTGCATCCCCCACATCCTCCACAATCCCAGCACCATCGCAACCCAAAATGGCAGGTAGGGGATCCGCGTAAAATGTCCCTTTTTCCCTGATTTTTGTGTCGACAGGGTTCACCCCGGCGGCATGGAGCTTGATGAGTAGTTGTTGGGGTTCCGTAATTTGGGGCTGCGGTAAATCCAGTAACGAGAGAACCTCTGGAGTTCCCGGCGCAGTCATGGCGATCGCCTTCATAAAT
This sequence comes from Limnothrix sp., assembly GCA_044355355.1. Lineage (GTDB taxonomy): Bacteria > Cyanobacteriota > Cyanobacteriia > Cyanobacteriales > MRBY01 > MRBY01. The sequence goes on from JBIKYI010000018.1 coordinate 5,349, forward strand.
ACAACCTCAATAAAATTACAGAAAATTTGCGAGGATCACTAAACGAGGTCATAACGGTGACAGACCATGGCAAACACGGATGCCATCACAGTAATCGCCAAGGCAATCAACGGATTTTGTCCCTGACTCACTGCAAAAGAAGTCGCTACACCAGCCCCTAAACCAGCTACCAAACCAGCTTGAACATAGTCTTTCTTTGTGCCGCCGTTATACATAACTTTACCTAGATACCTTGCCTAAATTAAGGGTTTGTAATATATCTGTGTTTTGCGCAGTAATATTGCCCATCAAATTAACACCATGGACTGTTTGTGCTGATTCCCTTGCAATTAAGGTTTAGATTTGGCGACATTTCTTAATATGAACCCCGTCCAGTAAAATGGAGTTCGAAAATAAAGCGTAGAATTTTTTTGACAAGAGTCTGTTTATGACCACCACGTACAAAGTAACGATTAACCATCGCGGGAATACCTACACCATTGATGTCCCCGACAATCAGACGATTTTGGATGCTGCCCATGCCCAGAAAATTGATTTACCGACCTCCTGTGGTGCTGGAGTCTGTACCACCTGTGCGGCATTAATCACCAAGGGTTCCGTGAGTCGCGAAGAGGGGATTGGTTTGTCGCCCGACCTCCAAGAGGAAGGTTATGCGTTGCTTTGTGTGGCTTATCCCACTTCTGATGTTGAACTGGTGTCGGATCAGGAAGAAAAGGTTTATGATCGCCAATTTGGTAAAAATTCCTAGGTCTGATTGATGCCATTAACTGGGGGAGTTCATCCCCTATTTTTTTGTCTCAAATTTGTTGGGAATTGCTCTTAAATTTATCTTGATGAGTGAATTGATTATTGAATTTGCATGGTGGTGGATAAGCCCTTGCCCCAGAAACCTTTGCCCCCAAAGACTCCGTTACGCCTGATTCGCTACTGGTATCTCAAGCTCCTGCGCCAGGAGGGGACTCCGGAGGCGATCGCCAGGGGGTTAGCCTGTGGCGTATTTGCGGGGAGTTTTCCGATCTTTGGGCTACAAACCTTGGTGGGCTTATTGTTGGCAACTCTGATCGAGGGCAATAAATTCACCGCAGCGATGGGCACTTGGATTAGTAATCCCATTACCTATGTGCCAATTTTTTACTTTAATTTCCGGGTGGGGGAGGTGGTGCTCCGACAATCCGGGAGCTTTAATGAGGAGGAGTTGGCTTCCTGGGCAGCTATGGGGGAAGCGGGTCTGGCATTTATCGCCACGCTGTTTATTGGTTGTTTAGTGGTTGGGACAACGTTGGCTATTTGTGCTTATTTTGCGAGTTTGTTTTTGATGAGTCGTTGGCGATCGCTCCGGGAACGTCAGGGGCAAAATTCACGGAAATAGAGAATAAATATGGCGATTTGTCAAAAAAATGTGCTGAGTTGGTGAGCGATTCATTTTTAAACCCCGTAAACGAGAGCGTAAACTAGAGACAGTCTTTACTTGCTTATTTTTCCTTTCCCATGCCTCTACTCAATTTTGCAAAACCCGGTTATCCCCTTGTTTTAGCGGCGTTTAAGAGTAATCCAGAGCAGGGACATCGACAATTAATTAATACGCTCCACTGGCTAGAGCGATCGCCAGAAATGGTCTGGAGTCAATTGGCGAAAGAGCAGATGGCGGCAGAATTTTGTGTCCAGGATCCTCGCCTCCAACAACAACTATGGGGACTCGATTTCCCGAATCCCGTGGGTCTATCGGCGGGCTGTGATAAGGATGCGATGGCAGCGGGAATGTGGTCGCGCTTCGGGTTTGGCTTTGCGGAGATGGGGGCGGTCACCCTCCATGCCCAACCGGGGAATCCGTTACCCCGTTTATTTCGGTTGCCGGAGGATCAGGCGGTGTTAAATCGTTTGGGGGCAAATAATCTGGGTGCGTCGGTGATGGCGAAAACCTTGGCGGCAAGTTGGCAGATCGAACCCCGGCAAATTCCCATCGGCATCAATCTCTGTAAATCGAAAATTACGCCCCTAGAAGAGTCGGCGGCGGATTATCAGGGCAGTTTTCAGCACCTCGAAGCGGTTGCTGATTATTTTGTGGTGAATGTGAGTTCTCCCAATACTCCGGGTTTGCGATCGCTCCAGGATGGGGAACAGGTGCAGCCCATTCTTGAGGCGCTCCAGGCGGCGAACCACAACCATAAACCGATTCTGATTAAAATTTCCCCCGATCTCGACTGGGAGGCGATCGCCAACCTCGTGAACATCGCCCAGACCTACAAACTATCCGGCATCATTGCCACCAACACCACGACCAAGCGCGGAGGTCTAAAAACGCAAATCCTCGAAAAAACAGGCAACCCCATCACCACAGAAGCTGGCGGCATTAGTGGTGCACCCGTTCGTCAACGCTCCACCGAAGTGATCCGCTTCATCTACGAACAAACCCAAGGCAGTCTCCCCATCATCGGTGTGGGTGGCATTTTCACCGCCGACCATGCCTGGGAAAAAATTACCGCCGGAGCCAGTCTCCTCCAACTCTATACAGGCTGGATTTACGAAGGTCCCTGGGTTATCCCCAATATCCTCAAAGGCTTACTCACCAAACTGGAAGAACATAATTTGCAGCATATTTCCGAGGCGATCGCCCTAGATTTTCAGTGAACAGATATCAGACATCAGACATCGGGATTGATTGAGAATTGCCGTTTTAACCAGACTCCGACCAATCACCAAAAAACTGATATCTGATCTCTGATAACTGATATCTGTCTGTGGCAAGATAGGAGTGAATTTTTTGGCGTAAAAAAATGTTTCGTCGCGCACCCCGACAGAACCTTCTGCAAACTTACATTATTCGACCCTTTTTAAATTGGCTAAGTCCTTGGGCTGGCATTGATTGGTGGTTGATGACGGTGACGATCGCCATAACGATTCTGGCAGGTTTGGCGATTCGGAGTGCGCAGTTGACCATTGGCTCGACGGACTGGTGGCAACATTGGGTTACAGGTGGAGTCGGCATATTTTTTTGTATGGCGATCGCCCGTTCCCGTTACCAAGCCCTTATTTTTGGACATTGGATTATCTATGGATTGAGTTTGCTGTCCCTGGTGGCAGTAATGGTAATTGGGGTGACCGCCAATGGCGCACAAAGCTGGATCGGCATCGGTGCATTTAATATTCAGCCCTCGGAATTTGCCAAAGTCAGTCTGATTTTAACCTTGGCGGCATTACTCCACCGGGACACCGCAGATACGATTCCTGCCATTATCCGTGCCCTGTTGGTGGCTGCCGTACCTTGGTTTTTGATTTTGTTGCAACCGGACTTGGGGACATCCTTGGTTTTTGGGGCAATTACCCTGGGGATGCTCTACTGGGCAAATGCGAATTTTGGCTGGATTGTGCTGATGATTTCCCCCCTGGTCTCTGCCATTGTCTTTAATGTCTTTTTTCCTGCCTGGGTCATCTGGTTTATTGCCATGGGGGTAACTGCTTGGCTGACCTTACCCTGGCGTTGGATCGGCACAATCGGCGCGATGGCGGGTAATGCCATGGCGGGTGCTGGCGCTGGTATTCTCTGGGGCTTGCTCAAACCCTATCAAAAGGATCGTTTGACGCTGTTTCTCCATCCCGAAAAGGATGCCCTGGGGGGTGGCTATCACTTGATTCAATCCCGCATTGCGATCGGTTCTGGGGAATTTTGGGGGCAGGGTTTATTCCATGGTTCCCAAACACAGCTTAATTATGTGCCGGAACAACATACGGACTTTATCTTTTCGGTGATCGGTGAGGAATTGGGGTTCGTCGGGGCGATCGCCGTAATGATTGCCTTCTGGATTATTTGTTTGCGCCTAATCCGCATTGCCTGTAAAACAGAGGATAATTTCGGCTCCCTGATCGCGGTGGGGGTACTGTCAATGATTCTCTTCCAAGTGATTGTCAATGTCGGCATGACTCTCGGTGTTGCGCCGATTACCGGGATCCCGCTGCCTTGGCTCAGTTATGGACGTTCATCGCTCCTCACAAATTTTCTGGCGATCGGCTTGGTGCAATCTGTCGCCAACCGCACCCCTTAGCTATTTGTTTGCCATCATCATAAATTCTCAAAGGCTTCGAGCACCGCTTCGAGGGCGATCGCCCCATGAGTCCAATGGGTTCCCCCCTGGCAAAACACCACATAGGGTTCCCGCAATGGGCCATCAGCAGATAACTCCGAAGTACTGCCATCGATAAACGTCCCCCCCGCCATCACCAAATCACTGGCATAACCGGGCATCGGTGCAGGGACAGGATCAAGGTAGGAACCGACCGGAGAAAACTTTTGCCAAGCACGACAAAACGCAATGAGCTTTTCCGGTGAACCCAGCTTAATCGCCTGAATCACATCCTGCCGTTGTTCCTGGGGCTGGGGATTGACCTCATAGCCCAAATCACTAAACACCTGCGCCACAAGATGGGTACATTTGATCGCTTCAGCCACCATTTGTGGTGCCAGGAATAATCCCTGATACAACAGACGATTTTGGTCATAGGTTGCGCCACCATGACTGCCAATCCCCGGTGCAGTGAGGCGACAAGCTGCTTTTTCCACCAGGTCTGCTTTCCCTGCCAAGTAGCCCCCGCCCGTGACGATTGTGCCGCCAGGATTTTTAATCAAGGAACCTGCCATCAAATCAGCGCCCACGGCTGTCGGTTCCATGGTTTCAATAAATTCACCGTAGCAATTATCCACAAAACAAACCGTCTCTGGATTTTGTGCCTTGACAATCTCGACAATACGCTGAATTTCCGCCGTTGAAAGGCTCTTACGCCAGGAATAACCACAGGAGCGCTGGATCAATACCATTTTTGTCTGCGGGGCGATCGCCGTCTGAAGCGTATCCCAATCCACCGTACCCGCCGCCGTTAACTCTAATTGCCGATAACTGATCCCAAATTCCGCCAGAGAACCCTGCCCCTCCTCCCGCAGACCAATCACCTCCTCCAGCGTGTCATAGGGCGCACCCACCACCGCCAGCAATTCATCCCCCGGACGTAACACCCCATACAGAGCCGTGGCGATCGCATGGGTTCCCGAAACCAACTGCACCCGCACCATCGCCGCCTCAGCCCCCATCACCTCCCCATAAATCCTATCCAGGGTCTCCCGCCCCAGATCCCCATGACCATAGCCCGTCATGCTACTGAAATGATGCACCCCAACCCGCTGATGTTGAAACGCCGCCAACACCCGACGAAGATTGCACTGAGTCCGTCGATCAATCTCAGCAAAAGTCGGAGCCAAGGCGGCGATCGCCCGATTAATCACATCAACAGCAGCCATCGTGAAAATTTTTTACAAATTTGACCTGCTTATCATAACAAGCCCAATACTTTGTTCAGTAGACTTGGGCAAATCATTCAGCTTTAGAGGAAAAAACGAATCTTCGCATTAAATTTTTGCATTAAGTCAATGAACAAATGTTAAAATTAGGCTCATCTTTGATGAAGAAAAAAATTGATTGTATCAATTGGCTCCACAAAACCTCAGCGAAAAATAGCAGGAATTAACGCCCTACTCCATCGTCAAATTCCAGACCGGCAAAAATTTCCGATTATTTTTCGAGGAAAACACCCAGTAACAATCAAAAAAGTGGATTCTCCCCAAACAGTTTTTTTCCCATTGCTCCGTGTTAACCCAAACCTATGCTAGACAATCCATAAATGCTCTATAGTCGAGCAAGCAGGATTGCCTCAAAATGTAACCTCCAGAAAGGACCTTTCATGACTGTTGCCACCTCACCAAAACTCTCACTAGACTGGACAACGCTTATTTACTTCAGTCTTATTCACCTTGTCGCACTACTTGCCTTCTTGCCCGGAAACTTCAGTTGGCAAGCTGTTGGGGTATTCCTTCTTTTCCATTGGATCACCGGTGGAGTAGGTGTGACCCTTGGATTTCACCGTCTCGTCTCCCATCGCAGCTTTGACGCCCCCAAATGGCTTGAGTATATTCTGATCTTCTGTGGGACTTTAGCCTGTCAGGGAGGGCCTTTAGACTGGATTGGTCTACACCGAATCCACCATAAACATTCTGACCACACCGCAGATCCCCACGACTCCAATAAAGGATTCTGGTGGAGTCATATAGGCTGGATGTTGTACGAAATTCCTGCCCGCGCTGATATCGAACGCTACACTAAAGATATCAAGAACGATGCCTTCTACAACTTCTGCCAAAAATTCATGATTCCCATTCAAGTGGTACTGGGATTACTACTGTTTGCTTGGGGTAACGCTGCAACAGGAAATGGCTGGTCTTTCGTGGTTTGGGGCATTTTTCTCCGTCTTGCGGTTGTATTCCATTGCACCTGGTTCGTCAACAGTGCAACCCATAAATTTGGTTACAAAAGCCACGAATCCAATGACCATTCTAAAAATTGCTGGTGGGTCGCCCTTGTGACCTATGGCGAAGGCTGGCACAACAATCACCATGCTTACCAGTATTCCGCTCGTCATGGCTTGCGATGGTGGGAAATTGATATCACCTGGATGACGATTTGCTTCCTGCAAGCTCTCGGCTTAGCAAAAAATATCAAGTTAGCTCCCGCTGATTAATTCCCAAAAAGTTTCTACGACTTTGTTTAATTTATTCGCTTGAGAAAGATGCTTTATGGCATCTTTTTTTTGCTATCAATAATTTTGATGATCTATCCTGCTTTTGTCATCGTCCACCTCGGCACCAACGATTCAGTATGAAATTGTATGGTTAACATTCGGAAACTGGCGAAAACAGAACGACTGAAGTAGAATGGTTTGTTAAGAAAGGTGAACTTTTCTCACATTTGTCTCAGTGCTTATCATTTTTTTGTACGAGACGCTTTGACGCTAGCCTATACAGGCTCGAAATCATACATTCATTTTGTTAACTTTTTAGATTGGAGATTCCGCTCTTATGACCATTGCAGTCGGACGCGTATCCCAAGAGCGAGGATGGTTTGATGTCCTCGACGATTGGTTAAAGCGAGATCGATTCGTTTTCGTTGGTTGGTCTGGTATCTTGCTCTTCCCCTGTGCTTTCTTGGCGCTTGGTGGTTGGCTCACTGGCACAACTTTTGTAACTTCTTGGTACACCCATGGACTTGCGTCCTCCTACCTCGAAGGTTGTAACTTTTTGACGGTTGCTGTTTCTAGCCCTGCGAACAGCCTCGGTCACTCTCTCCTGTTCCTGTGGGGTCCCGAAGCTGGCTGGAATTTTGCCCGCTGGTGTCAAATCGGTGGTCTCTGGAGTTTCGTTGCCCTCCATGGTGCTTTCGGTCTGATTGGCTTTATGCTGCGTCAGTTTGAGATTGCCCGTCTGGTGGGCATTCGTCCCTATAATGCGATCGCCTTCTCTGGTCCCATCGCGGTATTCGTCAGCGTCTTTTTGATGTACCCATTGGGTCAATCGAGCTGGTTCTTTGCCCCTAGCTTTGGCGTTGCTGGTATCTTCCGTTTCATTCTGTTCCTCCAAGGTTTCCACAACTGGACACTGAACCCCTTCCACATGATGGGCGTTGCAGGTATTCTCGGTGGTGCGTTGCTCTGTGCGATCCACGGTGCGACGGTAGAGAACACATTGTTTGAAGATAGCGAACAGGCAAACACATTCCGTGCGTTTGAGCCGACCCAAGCAGAAGAAACCTACTCGATGGTGACAGCAAACCGTTTCTGGAGTCAGATTTTCGGTATTGCGTTCTCCAACAAGCGTTGGTTGCACTTCTTCATGCTCTTCGTACCCGTAACGGGTTTATGGATGAGTTCAATCGGGATTGTAGGTTTAGCATTGAACCTGCGAGCCTATGACTTCGTATCCCAGGAAATCCGAGCAGCGGAAGACCCTGAATTCGAGACGTTCTACACGAAGAACATTCTGTTGAACGAAGGTATGCGTGCTTGGATGTCTCCCCAAGACCAAATTCACGAACAATTTGTATTCCCTGA
>JBIKYI010000365.1:0-3958 GCA_044355355.1 Limnothrix sp.
GGTAGATTTAATTAATAATCGACCAAGAAAATCGCTTGACTATCGCACTCCGAGTGAAGTATTCTTGCTGTCATCATCAGAACCTGTTGCACTTCAGATTTGAATTGGCGATCAATATAGTGGAATTTCTTTAAGCGTTCGAGAAAAAAATCCCGCTGTTAAGTTATATGAATTCTTTGGATTTAATAAAATTTTAGAGAGCGAAGTAAAAAACAGAACTGGCGTTTTTTTAACAATGCTAATGCTATTCGAAGAACATCGAAAAGTATTATGTGAGAAAATTATAGGAGAAATTCCAAGTATAGAAAGTGGCGATCGCCCTTCAAATTTAACTGCTAGTAATAGACTCTAAAACAGCTTTAATTGCCTTACATTGTTCTTCATCATATTGCCAACGCAAGAGGAAATCAGCATATTCTCCTGTTTTGGTATGAATGGTATTCAGCAAGGCTAAACGTTCATGCTCGAAAGGCTTTTTGAGGCTATTTTCTCCATTCTCTTGTCCATCAACATCGCATAAATTCCGTAATAATTGAGCCGATCGCCTTTGGACTGTTTCAGATCCCCTCTGTTGTTCTGGATCATTGTTGCGTTGGTGGGCGATCGCCATGGCAGTGGACATCGCTAAATTTTTCACGAGCATCGAACTAACATTTACAGAATTAGCGCGAAAAACCTCTAGAAAAATATCTGGTGGCTGATCGGCAAGGGGACTTTCTCCAGTGAGATAAGCCACGAAAAAACCTCTAACACCGTTGCTATGGCTGAGTAATTCTGCGAGATCTACCAAAATTTGGCTGTCGTTTAATTCATTTTTTTCTAATTCTGATTCTAATCTTTCTAGCCAAGTCTGGGTAAAGGCGATCGCCTCACTAAAAGATAGAGAAATTAAATTTAATTGGGTTTCTAATTGAGAATTTTCCATCATTGCAAATTCATATCAAATATCAATAAAAATCTTAGTAAAGCTCTTAATAAAGATCATATTTTAATAAACGACATTCGATGCCACCGTTATAAACAACCAAACGCCGAGATGCCTTTAGTCCTACTTTTTTTGCTAACTCTGAATTTCCAGTGAGAATGTAGCCAGTCCAACCCTTAAACCGTTGTTTGAACATATCACCAATGGTTTTGTACAGCAGCGCTAGATCTTCATCGCCACCGATGCGCATCCCGTAGGGGGGATTGCAGATCACAATGCCATAGTCGGCAGGGGCTTCGACTTCTTCGAGGGTGCGGCAGGCGAGTTTGATCTGTTCGGCAACACCGCAATTTTCGGCATTTGTCCAGGCTTGTTGGATCACTTCCTGGTCGCGATCTTGTCCGATGATGGGCTGTTGAATGGTGTCTTTGGCGGCGTATTCGGCTTCGTTGAGGAGTTCTTGCCAGAGGGCTGCGTCAAAATCCTGCCAATGTTGAAAACCAAAATCCCCTTGGAACAGTCCGGGGGCAAAGTTCATGCTTTTGAGGGCTGCTTCGATGACAAAGGTGCCGGAACCGCAGAGGGGATCGACGAGGGGGAGATCCGGTGTCCATTCGGCGAGGTCGAGGAGGGCGGCGGCGAAATTTTCCTTGAGGGGGGCTTTACCCATGGCGGGTCGGTAACCGCGTCGGTGGAGGCTATGCCCAGAGCTATCGAGGCTGATAATACAACGATTGTCGTGGATATGGGCGTTGATCAGTACGTCTGGGTCTTCGGTGTCGATGTTGGAGCGATCGCCAAATTGTTCCCGTTGTTGATCGATGATGGCGTTTTTAACTTGGAGGGCGTTGAAGTGGGTATGGTTCAGCTTTTTGTTGGTTCCGGTGCTATTGACAGCGATGGTTTGATTGGGGGAGAGATAGGCAGACCAATCAATACTTTGCACGCCACTGTAGAGTTCCTTGACGGTAAACGCCTTGATTTTTTTGATCTGCACCAAGATCCGAAAGGCAAGCCGTGACCAGAGGTTAACTTTGTACAACAGGCGGCGATCGCCCGAAAAATACACCCCACAATAATCTGGACGGACATCCTGCGCCCCCAGTGCGGTCAACTCATTCGCGGCAATCTCCTCTACACCCCGCGCCACCGTCGCAAAATATTGTTGCATGACTTGCAGTACCCTTCCATCGCCTGAAAATTCATCTTCCAACTATATCTTTTTCTCCCTCTCTACTTCAGTGGGAGCGATCGGCGATCGCCATCATTAACGATGGAGCAAAGATCTTCATGCCTAATCGCAATGGGTCACAGTTAAAATGAGACAACTATCGTTTGTGCTGGATGGAGGCGATGATGATTGCAATTCAAGAGCCAAAACAACGGGGCGATCGCGTTCTCTTACAAAGTATCGGCTGGCAACAGTTTGAAACAATCTTGCAGGAATTAGGGCAAACCCGTGCCAATCGCATCGCCTACCAAGATGGAACTTTAGAAATTATGACTCCTTTACCAGAACATGAATATTACAAAGAGACTATTAGCATTGCAATTCAGGATATTGCCGATAGTTTGGCGCTAGATTACGAAAGTTTGGGGTCAACAACATGGCGCAAACAAGCAAAAATGGCAGGCTTAGAACCCGACAATTGTTTCTATTTTCAAAATGAACCATTCATTCGCGGCAAATTACAATTTGACTTAACCCAAGATCCCCCACCAGACTTGGCTTTAGAAATTGATATGACCAGTAAATCTTTGGCACGTTTGCCGATTTATGCGCGCTTAGGTGTGCCAGAAATTTGGTGTTATGAAAATGGAGAAATTCAAATTTTCCTGCTAGAAAATGGAGAATATTCCACCTCAGTAAAAAGTCTAGCTCTTCCACTAATTTCTGTACAAAAAATGATGGAAATTATCGAAAAATATCGTCCTGAAGGTCGTCGTAAAATTCGCCAAGCTATCCGGGATTGGGTCAAGACTTTACTGGATAATCCGTAGGCGATCGCCTATTAATTTACTGATGGTAAGGTTCATCATGGGCGACTCATCGGCATGGATTTTATCTAAACATAGCTTAACCCTTTTTTCTTAGTAAGAGCCTTACGTTAAGCAAGACAAAAAAAGTCAAGAAAAAACCCAAGGCGATCGCCCTGGGCTGTCTGTCCTGTTGATAGAGAAAAAAGCAAAAATTTGGGACTAAACTCGAACTAACCTGACTAATTCACATCAGGACAAGGGTCAAACAAAAAGCCCCCCGCCTCCACAACAAAATCATCAAAATCGAAGTCCATACCAGTACTTTCAACTCTGCCGCCATCATCCCATAGCAAGGCGATACCAGTAGCCGCACGACCGAAGCTATCGCGCCCTTGTCCACCCTGTAGATTACCGTCAAAATTAGCCGCACTTTCGGTCGAGAGAAATTGAGTAACAAATTCCCCACGCTCGTTATAAACATCTAGGAAAAAGACATATTGGTGATTTGCTTGGAACGGAACTTCTAGAACCTGTCCATCTGATTTACCAAAACTTTTTACAGGTTTAAGACCAACTCCTGGAGTAACCGTCTTCCCGAAAGTCCCGACATAATCTTCTTGGGTCGAGCCAGTATCATGGTCACCTGAGTTAGATGAATACTCCGCCATGCCATAATTATCGTAGGGTTGATTCTCCTGGAAAATGACCATGGGTTTGCCTGTTGTGCGATCAATCATGCCAAACACAGTCCGATAAGAACCATGGGATTGAATGAATTCAAACTCGACAATTGTATCCTGATCAAAGCTAATGCCTTGATCACTAAAACTTGTATTAGCCTGTGCCTTAGTCGGTAAAAATCCCAGGCTTAAAAGACCACAAGCCAGCAGTAAAATACGGTGATTTAAAGATTTTTTATGCTGGTTGCTAACTACTAGGACAAAAGACTGGAAAAGAAGAGGAGAAGAGGGTTTGATAGAAATTACGACAAATCAATCAGACCCTCATGCATCAGATTAACCTTATCCGCCGCGAATTGCGAGAATATTTGCC
>JBIKYI010000366.1:0-3950 GCA_044355355.1 Limnothrix sp.
ATAGGGATTTCTTATTGTTTTACTTAACATCAGAATATCCTTATGAGTCCCTCTTCAGAAAGACCCTAGCTGTTGCACTTCATACTTGAATTGGCGGATTTTGACATTTTTTATTGTGGCGATCGCCCCTTTCTCTACTCACAAGGAAAAGGGCGATCATTTTTTATGGAGCTAGGTGTGAGGCGATCGCCAGCAATCGAATTTAGAGAGGTAAACGACGCCCGATCGCTGATAAATTATGTTAAATCCAATTCAAGATTTTTGAGGATACCCTTACCTAAAACTTTGATAGGAAACGACAATGTTTCGGTTTCATAATCAGAACGATAAATTTCTGCTCGTCTGTCCTTGCGATTAACTAATATTCCAAAACCACAACCATTATCTCGATATTCCTCCATTTTTAACCTTGTTTTTTGGACAGAATCACTAGGGGAAACTAACTCAATGACAAAATCAGGGCAAAGAGGAATAAATCTTTCTCTTTGTTCAGGGGTGAGGACTTCCCAACGAGACTTTTCGACCCACGATACATCCGGCGATCGCGTGGCTCCATTAGGCAAAATAAATCCGGTAGAAGAATCAAACACTTCCCCCAATTGATATTGCTGATTCCAGAGTTGAACCTGAAAGATTAATTGTGCGTTTTGTCGTCCAGTTTCGCCACCAGTGGGAGGCATAATTACCAGTTCTCCTTTCGCTGTGCGTTCCAGTTGAAGCTCAGGATTAAGCACACAAAGTTGCTGAAATTGTTCATTGTTCAACGTGAAAACGGGTTCTAGTGCAAGGGTCATCGCAGTCATTAGCTTCCCCACTGGATTGATACTTTCTATTTTAGTCTGAGAAAATAACTATGTATGTAATCGACGGGCGATCGCCCCATTAAACTGCGATAGGTAATATCTGTCTAAAGGTTTTCTCTTGGCGATCGCTAAATTCCACTTCAAAAGCATTGTCGCCCGCAAGAATTTCTACAACAGTGCCAACCTGTCCTTTTAATAAGTTGAACTCTGATAGATCTACTATTAGGGCAACAATGTCTAATAATTGAATGGAGTTTTCCATCATTAATGATTGTCCTTATGCGTGTAAACGACGGCAGATCGCCTCACTCCAGCTAGTAGTCATTTCTGCGACAAAAACATTGATTAAAGAAGCAATTTCGAGATTACTAATATCATTGATTTCACCAATTTTTTGCCAGTTGTCTGCAAAATTTGATTCTAAATAATTTGGCGATCGCCCTATTTTTCAGTTTACAGGAAGAAACTAATCGTGATTGTTAGGAAAGAAAGCAACTGGCAATTCCTCAAAAGCTGGTTTGCCCAAAAAATAGCCTTGAAATAGATTGATCTCTTCTTCATGACACCACTCATACTCTTCGTTGTTTTCAACACCTTCAGCAATAATGTCGATGCCAAGATCCTGACAGGTACGAATAATTCCACGAACAATCGCTTGACGGGGACCATGATTATGAATATTCCGCACCAGTGACATATCTATTTTGATACTATCGGGTTGAAAGTCCGCCAGCAAATTCAGCCCAGAGTAGCCAGCACCAAAATCATCAATGGCAAACCTTACCCCAGAACTTCGATAGATATTAATCGCTTCAATAAACCAGCCAACATTATGAATAATTTCAGACTCGGTTATTTCAATTGTGATTTTATCAATGGGAATACCTGAATTTTCAGCCATCTCAAGGGTTGAAGAAATTGCCGACTTGGAAACTTCTAAACTGCCGGGCAGAAGATTGAGGTTGAGATTACAACCAATCCCAAGACGGGCAGCTAAAGGAATCGCTTTCAGACGAAGGACTTCATCAAAGTAGTATTTATTCCCTTCATGTACCTGCTTGAAAATTTGCGAAGCTGAGCTATTATCAATGCCCCGAACTAGGGCTTCAAATGAAACAATAGAGGCTGTTTCAACATTAATAATGGGTTGGAATGCGAACGAAAAGTCAGGAAGTAATGGTTCCATAGGGAAAATTTACGGATAGGTAGCAGCACACAACTTCTCGAACTCTGGCTTGGCAATCAGATTACCTTGGATGAGATTAATGTCCTCTTCACAAAACCAGTTATATTCCTCGTCAGTTTCAACATGTTTGGCGATTATATCGATACCTAGATCATTACAGGTCTGATAAACGCCACGAACAATAGCTTGTCGTGGACCATTCGTATCAATATCGCGTACAAGTTGGGCATTCAAGCAAATCATTTCTGGACGCAAGGGTTCTAATAAGTTCAATCCTGCTCGTCCAGCTCCAAAATGGTCGATCGCTATTCTTAATCCAGCGCTGCGATACTCTTCAATGGTTCGGGCAAATTGATCAAAATCGCCAATTAACTTCTCTTGATCGATTTCGAGAATAATGCGGCTTGGTTCAATGCCATTTCGTTCAGCAGCATCCAATGTAGATCGAATCGCTGAACGGGCATCATCCACGTGGCGAGCCAGAAAGTTTAAATGTAGATCACATGACAACCCTAATTTAGCTGCCAGACTAACCGCAATTGCCCGACAATTCGTGTCAAAGTGTGACCATTCTTGTTCGCTAATCTGTGGTGATATCGTCAAGAATTCTTCATTGTTTACTCCACAAATTAATGCTTCATAGGCAACAATGCTCGACATCCTGACATCAATGATCGGCTGAAATGAAAATGAAACTTTGGTCGTTTGCATCGTCGCCGGTTGCATCGAGATTAACTCTGGATGCTCTTTGTCAGCGGGGGGGGCTGTGTATTTGACTTTAGATCGCCAGCGTCCTTCACGAAATGCAGCTAACAACTTCTTCGCTCGTCCTGAATTAACCTCGGTAAAACTTGAGCCTGTAGCAAAGAAATCGTTCAATCCGACAATTTCATCTAGTTCCTCTGCTGTGACTTTTGAGTATCCCATTGTCCATTCACCAAAAGAACGTTTTGGAATGGGTTCACGAATGATCACGACGGCTTTAGTATGTCTCTCATCTTGGGCGATTGTTTGATACAACTGATCGACGGCTTCGGGAGATCCTTCAAGGATTTGAAAGAAGCTGCCATTGTCATACAGGAGCATACCTGTGATGCCAAGTCCGGCATTTTTGGCTCGTGAACGGGCAAGCAATTCTACGAGTTCTTCATCTTGAAAAGGTCGCGTTCCAGCACTGCTGTAAATTAGATGGATTAATTGAGACATAGATGCCTGTGGTTTGTCCGTGGTTTGCCTTTGGATGTTCGATCATTGTACCCAGTCCTTCCAATGATCTCACACACAGGACTGTTACGTTGCATCTTTCCTCCTTATAAAAGATTAGTGGATCTTGGCGCAAATCCATTACCCAGATATCTGATATCAGAATCTCTCTAAAATGGTTACTGAATCTACGCCATGTAGTACTAATTCTGGAAGATGTTCATTGCTCTGTTCAGATTTATGATGAAACCTAATTTTTGAGACGACGGGCGATCGCCTCACTCCAGCTAGTCGTCATTTCTGCAACAAAAACAGTGATTAAAGAAGTAATTTCGAGATTACCCGAATTATTTACTGCACCAATTTTTTTCCCAGTTCTCAGCCAGACAATACTAGCAGAAATAATCGCACCAACTTTACCGCCAATACATGACTCGGCGATCGCCCCATCAAACCGCGATAGGTAATATCTGTCTAAAGGTTTTCTCTTGGCGATCGCTAAATTCCACTTCAAAAGCATTGCCATCTGCAAGAACTGCTACCACTGTTCCAACCTGTCCTTTTAATGAGTTTTTTATCTTGAGTTCCTTCACGAATCATAAAAGTAATTGCTGTCTATTTTAAATATCGAATATTGTTTAACAATAGACACACCAACACCATGATTGATCATGTATTCTGCAAGCGTATCACCGTCTATAAGCACCAAACTTTTATGACTTCTCTCTGCAAAATCTTGTGCTTGTTTACTGAATTTT
>JBIKYI010000367.1:0-3934 GCA_044355355.1 Limnothrix sp.
TGGTAGATTTAATTAATAATCGACCAAGAAAATCGCTTGACTATCGCACTCCGAGTGAAGTATTCTTGCTGTCATCATCAGAACCTGTTGCACTTCAGATTTGAATTGGCGATAAAATTAAATAATAAATTGTATATTGTAAAAATTTAAAGTTTAAATTAAATTCCAAAATCAAGATTTTTTTAACTAAAAACCACCGTTTTGTTCCCATAAACAAGTACGCGATTTTGCAGATGTAAGCGCACGGCACGCGAGAGTACAAGACGTTCTAAATCTCTTCCTTTACGGATCAAATCTTTAGTGTCATCTCGATGGGTCACTCGGATAATATCCTGTTCGATAATCGGTCCTTCGTCTAGATCCTCTGTAACGTAATGGGCTGTCGCACCAATGATTTTAACCCCCCGTTCAAAGGCACGATGGTAGGGTTTTGCTCCGGCAAAAGCAGGTAAAAAAGAATGGTGAATATTAATCACTTTTTTGAATTTGTGTAAAAATTCTGGGCTGAGCACCTGCATATATTTTGCTAAAACAACTAAATCAATATTGTGGGCTTGCAATAGCTCTAATTGTTTAATTTCTTGTGCTTTTTTGTTTTCTTTTGTAATGGGTATATATTGAAAATCAATATTGAATTGTTCTGCTACAGGTCTAAGTTTTTCATGGTTACTGATAATGAGGGGGATTTCTGCTTTTAACTCTTTTGCCTGTTGTCGCCATAATAAATCAAACAGACAATGATCCTGTTGGGTGACCCAGATAGCAAGGCGAGGGATTTGGTCAGAAAATGCTAAATTCCAAGTGGCTCCCAAGGATTTGGCGATCGCCCCAAAGGCGGGATCAATGACATCCCGTGGTAAATTAAAATCCTCTAGTTCCCATTCGATCCGCGTGAAAAATAAACCAGCACTGAGATCTGTATGTTGGTCAGCATGAATAATATTGCCGCCATTGGCATAGATAAAGTTGGCAATTTTAGCGACAAGACCTTTTTGATCGGGACAAGAAACCAGAAGAGTAGCTGTGGACATTTGAGTATGCTTAAATCTTATTTGTAGTGTTTGTAGTCGAGAACAATGCTTTAATCTTTTAAGGTATTATTTTAAAGCTTTTTTCAGTAAATCAATGATGCTTGTAATGATAATTTAGGGGGACAAAAATGGAGGATTGGCAAATTGTTAAAGCCACATTTCAAAAAGTTTGGGGTTATGCAAATTTTCGTCCGCCTCAGGATCAGATTATCCGGAGTTTACTATCTGCTCAAGATGCTTTAATTGTGATGCCAACGGGAGGGGGAAAGTCTATTTGTTTCCAGTTACCTGCTATTTTACAAGGTGGGGTGACGTTGGTGGTTTCTCCCCTGGTTGCATTAATGGAAAATCAGGTACAAGAACTTCATGACAAATCTTTATCGGCTCAAGTTATTCATAGTCAAATTTCTAAATTTGAGCGTAAACAGACTTTAAATTTACTTGAAAAAGGTCAATTACGGTTACTTTATCTTTCGCCAGAAACTTTATTAAGTCCTCCTGTTTGGGAGCGTTTAATTCAACCCAATTTGCAAATTAATGCGCTGATTTTGGATGAAGCCCATTGTTTGGTGCAGTGGGGTGATACCTTTCGTCCTGCTTATCGACGTTTGGGGGCGGTACGTCCGGCATTATTACGTCACAAGCCGAGGGGCACAAAAATGGCGATCGCCGCCTTTACTGCCACAGCGGATCCCCATACCCAGACTATTATTAGTAAAACCCTACAACTTAAAAGTCCAAAATGTTTTCTACAAAGTCCCTATCGTGCCAATTTAGCTCTCTCTAGTCGCACTATTTGGACACCAAAAGGAAAGCAAACACAGCTTAATCAATTTATTAGCAAATATCCTCAAAAATCTGGTTTAGTTTATGTGCGATCGCGTAAAGATGCCGAAATCTTAGCCACAGAATTAGCTCAAAAAAAATATCGAACAGCCGCTTATCATGCAGGTCTAGGGGCAGGCGATCGCCGCCAAAGGGAAAAAGATTGGCTCACCAATAAATTACAATTTGTGATTTGTACAAATGCCTTTGGTATGGGCATTAATAAACCCGATGTCCGTTGGATTCTGCATTATCAAACCCCAACTTTAATCGCTGAATATATTCAAGAAGTCGGACGCGCAGGGCGGGATGGAAAACAAAGTGATGCCCTGAGTTTAGTGAGTGAAACGACAGGTTGGCTGAATCCCGAAGATAAAAAGCGCAATGAATTTTTTCGTCAAAATCTACAGCAAAATATCCGCCAAGCACAACGGTTAATCCAGAAATTGCCAGCACAAGGAAAAATTGATGATATCCTCCAAGAGCAAACGGCATTAAGCCTCGGAATTCTCCATAGTACGGGTCAATTAAAATGGCAAGATCCCTTCACTTATCAAAGAATTCCAACTATCAATGATCAAGCTTTTAATAATTTAATCAAACAACAAGATCAACAGTTTCAAAAAATGCAAAAATTTTGGCGACAAAAAAACTGTCTTTGGCAATATTTATTGTTCAATTTAGGTTTTAATACTGAAGCTAAAAATTTTCGTTGTGGACATTGCGATCGCTGTCAAAAATAATTTCATAATTCCATTCAAATCACAGAAGCAACCCACCAAATCCTCAAGGATAAATATAGCTTTGTCGAGCGGGGAAAATCGAAGTTAAAGGAACAAGAATAATGCGTACCTATTTGCTCATTGGTCGCCTCGCTTCACCAATTACCTATTAACCTGATCGATGACATCTGAATAAGTCCATTTCTTCAAGATAATAGCGATCGCCCTAGTGATGTTAAACCGTTTTACCAGCAGTGGCAGTGAATGAACTTACCGATTGCATCATAGAGATTTGAACGATGAATCTCTCGCCCTAATCTATCTCTCGACGACCCTCCAAAGCCCGTGCCAAAGTCACCTCATCCGCATATTCCAGATCCCCCCCCATCGGTAACCCAAAGGCAATACGAGTTACCTTCACAAAGGGCTTGAGCAATTGACCTAAATAGAGCGTTGTGGTTTCCCCCTCCACACTCGGATTAATCGCCAAAATCACCTCCTTGATCGCCGCATCACTTGCACGCTGAACCAAAGACTGAATCATCAACTGTTCTGGACCAATGCCATCCATCGGCGAGATTACCCCCCCCAACACATGATATTTGCCCCGATATTCGCGGGTTTTCTCTAATGCGATCACATCTTTTGCATCCGCCACCACACAAATCACATCTTGTTGTCGTTTGGGATTACTACAAATATCACAAATGGAGGTTGCCGAAAGGTGGAAGCAAGTTTGACAGACTCCCACCTGTTTTTTCGCATTGATTAACGCCTGGGCAAAGGCTTCAATTTCCTTTTCCGGTCGTTTGAGAATATAAAAAGCGAGACGTTGCGCCGTCTTCGGACCAATGCCGGGGAGACGCTGAAACTGTTCAATGAGACGGGCTAGGGGCGGAGTATAAATGACGGGCTTCTCTTCAAGTGGCGAATTTTCCGAACCTTATCTTAAACCAATTCCTGGAAAGCTCACTACGAACATGACGACTCCTCCATCGTTTGCCTTAGGGGAAAAATCATCATGTACATTTGCCAATTGATTGTGGCGAGATATGGGAAAAAAAGTGAGCAAAACAACTCGATATCGCCCAATGCCGATGGACGTTTATGCTTGTTGTCGGAAAATGCTTGGACAAACCAGATAAAGCCCTACCTCTCGTCATCAGCATTTTTTAGTGGCATAACTTAAGGATCAACTGAATCCCTACGATTAAGGAGGAATTATTGGTTTTTATGCAGTCAAAATTCTTACAATTTTTATTTGTTTTTATTTGTTGTTTGATCCCTTAGTATACCTTTTGATAGATGACTTGATGTTATCTTTACAAATTGCTACAGGTCGTTTACGGTGGCTTT
>JBIKYI010000369.1:0-3910 GCA_044355355.1 Limnothrix sp.
TATGGTTTGTCTCAATTTCTGCGAGAAAATCGGATTTTGGCAGGGTGATAACGATTAACCAATCAATGCCGTACTGATCTTGATAGGGAATAATTTGAATTAGATTATCTTGAGTAATAATTTGAATGTGGGACTTATTTTTAATCTGATTGCCAATGTCTTGAAAGTTGCCTAGGGTTTCTTGAATACTCTTAATGGTTGATTGGATTAAAGGATCTTGGAGGTTGGCGATCGCCAGACGTTCTGCCTTGCCATTAACGATTTGATAGGATTTTGTTTGAGTGGAATTTGCGACCAATAAACCTGATCGCTCAATAATAAAAACATTGCCTGAGCGACCAATTTTCAAGCTCTGTAAAAAGGTTGTGATTTTAGAGAGACTTAGATCAACGCCTACGACACCTAGTAATTGCTGGGATTGATCAAAAACGGGCGCACTATGCGGAAATGGCAATTTCATCGGGGATATCAGCCCAGTTATAAATAGGACTCCAAATAGGTTTTTTTTCAGCGATCGCCTCTTGATACCAGGCTGCATTATTCGGGTTGGTTTCTGGGTCAGTGACAGGGGGATTGAGGCGATTTCCTTGGTTGTCAACGGCATAGTTATATAATGTGCCAATCTTTGGCTTTTTGACTTCTGCAATGCTAATTTGACCATTCACATAACCAGCACCAATAAATTCGTTTTGTAGATTACCAAAATTAATATAGGTAAAGTCATAACTTTGCAATTCTTGCCAAAAGTATCGACCTAAACTATCAAAATCTTGGGGGTCAATCACGCCGGATTCTAATACTTTTTTGTTAAGTTGATTGATTTTTTGGGGGGCGGCTAAATAATTATCAAGATGGACTTCAATGCGATCGCCAATTTCTGTGCCCAAATTGCCCATCATCATCTCGATTGCTTTTTCTCCACTCCTATAGCATAAATAACCCACTACCCCTACAACACCGGCAATTTGCACGACGAGGGGAATAATCAACACCCATGGTAAGGTGAGGCGAGACATAAATGAATGTTGGGAATTATGGCGGGTCATTATCGAGATTTTATAGTTTTTATAAACTATGTATGAACTAAAAAATAAATATCCAAATAGATAGCAAAATTAATGCCCTGATCCTGATCAAATTGTTCGTAGTGCCGGGGTAGCTTAGCCGACGACTGCCTTTATTTTGATTGTGAAATTTATAGGAGAAATTTGTGTAATTTCGCAATTAAGTCTCAATACAAAATTGTTTACTACGGTTCTTTATTCTTGATTTATACAATATTTATCTGGATTTTAGGTAAAGTTTATACAAATTTTATTTGAGTAAACAATGAAGTCTCAATTCATGCAGCTCGTATAAAATGAATAATATAATTAAGTGGTCTGTTCTTGGACGAATGATGGGGGGATGAATTTGGAGTTAAGTCTAAACAATGATCATGGCATGGTTACTTAGACAACAAAAATGTTTTTTTTCTTGTATTTTTTTTGTTATAAACTCTAGGATAATTTAGGCTGATTTTCTATTGCATTTATCCTCGAAATACTGACACTCCATGAATCCGATTATTGAAACGCTCGATTTGTTCCAACTGGCTTCTGGCGATCGCCTCGCTGTCCAAGTTTATAAATTTCGAGGGCAAAACCCTGGCGCAAAAGTCTATATTCAGGCGAATCTGCATGGTTGTGAGATCGTGGGCAATGCTGTGGTGTCGGGCTTAATCGAGTATTTGCATGGCTTGCCGGAGGGGGCGATCGCCGGGGAAATTTGGCTGGTGCCGACCTGTAATCCCCTGGCGACCAATCAACGGGGACATTTTTACGCGACGGGTGGGTTTCATGCCTATAGTGGTCAGGATTGGAACCGGATTTTTTGGGAATATGAACCGACGACGGCGCAACTGGATAGTTTTGTACGGCAACATTTAAACAGCGATGAGGGGGCGATCGCCCAAGCCTACCGCCAGCAAATCATGGCAGCTTTTCAACAAGAATTAGCCAAACAGGAGCGTCCTTGTGGGGTGTCCGTGCCGGAACATTTTCGCAGTAAGTTGCAAAGTTTGTGTCTTGATGCTGATTATGTGATTGATATCCATAGTTCTAGTAATGATGGTCTGGATTTTACCTATTACTTCCCCCAGCGCGAAACGTCAGCCGGGTGGTTTGGCTTTGACTACGGTATTTTGCTGACCAAAGGGGGCGATTATGCCTTTGATGAAGCCTTTATTTGGCCCTGGGTTGCCCTCGAACAAGCTTTTACCCAAGCGGGACGGACGATTCAACTTCCGGTGGATGCTTGCACCCTCGAACTCGGCAGCGGTATGAAAATGCGTCCGGAGTCCGTCGCCAAAGGATTAGCGGGGATTAAAAATTACCTTGCCCATCGGGGAATTCTCTTAGCAGAAAAGCCTCAATCCAGCCCGACTCAATTTTTGCCCAGCAGTCACATCACCCGTTATCGCGCTCCAGTGGGGGGGATGGTTGGCGATCGCCTTGCTTTAGGACAACCCGTTAAGGCAGGGGAAAAACTCTACGAAATCTTGAGCTTTAATCGTGTGGGCAAAATGCCAGAGGTAATTACGGTGAATTCGATGGTGAACGGTATTGTGTTTGATTTAGCCATCAGTGAATCCGCTAACCAAGGGGAATATGTGATGTCAGTTTTAGCAACGGATTAATTCAGGCTAGCTTGGGTGCAGATGATCGTGAACTGATTGTGCTTCATTTTGCTCAACCTCTGGATATCCCTGGTTCTAAGCAGCAAGGATTGATTAGAGAATTGCTGGGGGTGTTCCTGGAAAAATTCGCTACCATCGTAAAAGAATTGAAAAATTAAAAACTAAATTGAAAACTAAACCGTGAAATCAATCGTGATTGATAGCGGCATTTTTTGTAGATATTTTTGAAAACTTTTGAGGACTTTTTTATGAGTAATCCCGATGAGATGCAACGGAAACTAGAGGCGCTAGAGACGGAAGTAAACCAAACCCAAACGCCCCCAACGAAAACCTCGGTTAGCCCGAAGGGGAATCCACTCCAGGCGTTAATAACGAGTTTCGATGCTTTACCTACCGTGGCAAAGGTCGGGGCGATCGCCATTGGTATTGTCCTCAGTTTGGCAGTCCTGAGTATGGTGCTGAAAATTGTCATGTCGCTTGTGGTGATCGCGGCGATCGGCATTGGGGGCTATTTCGTCTACAAATTTTTCCTCGAAGCCGATTAATTCGCCGATTAAGCAAATCCCCTTCATCCCCCATTAACAACCAATTCATGACCCGTAGTTCCCTTACTCTCACGCCAGAACTGTACCAATACATTCTGGATATTTCCCTCCAAGAACACCCCGTTTTGGCGGAATTGCGGGAGGTGACTGGGCAGCATTCAGCGGCAAGGATGCAGATCGCCCCGGAACAGGGTCAGTTTATGGCTTGGTTGGTGCAGTTGATGGGGGCAAGAAAAACCCTCGATATCGGCGTGTTTACGGGTTATAGTGCCTTGGCGGTGGCGTTGGCATTACCAGAAGATGGTCAGGTGATTGCCTGCGATCGGGATCCAAATGCCACAAAAATCGCCCAAGACTATTGGCAAAAAGCCGGGGTTAGTCACAAAATTCACCTGAAACTGGCTCCGGCGTTAGATAGTTTGGATGAATTGATCGCCCAGGGAGAAACGGGTTGCTTTGATTTTGCCTTTATTGATGCGGACAAACGCAACTATGCGAACTATTTCGAGAAATCATTAACTTTGCTACGGACAGGCGGCGTAATTGCCATTGATAATGTGTTGTGGTCGGGACGGGTGGCGGATCCCAATGATGAAGATCAACGCACCCAAAGTATTCGTGAGTTTAATTCGGCTCTGCACCGTGACGAAAGAATTGCCCTCAGTGTTTTACCGATCGCCGATGGTTT
>JBIKYI010000370.1:0-3907 GCA_044355355.1 Limnothrix sp.
CATTGAAATCGATTACAGCAAACTTCTATATCGTTTAACAGGTGGTTCCCGATTATTGCGCTCCTTCTTCTATACAGGGGTGGATCGTGCGAATGAAAAGCAACAGGGCTTTTTATTGTGGATGCGGCGCAATGGTTATCGGGTTATCGCCAAAGATTTGGTTCAATTGCCGGATGGGTCAAAGAAAGCCAATCTTGATGTGGAAATTGCGGTCGATATGATGGCGCTTGTCGGGTCCTATGATACTGCTGTATTAGTCAGTGGTGATGGGGATCTTGCCTATGCGGTGGATGCGGTCAGTTATCGGGGTGCAAGGGTGGAGGTCGTGAGTCTCAGGTCGATGACGAGCGATAGTTTGATTAATGTGGCGGATCGATACATTGATCTGGAGCAAATTCAAAAGGACATCCAAAAGTTCCACCGTGACTACCATGGTGCGGCAACGACGGCTACTGTGTCAGATGAGCGTGGGGGCAGTTCTCTGGGCTTGCCTGGTCGGGATTAGATGAAATACGTTTTGGGCTGTAACTCTAGTGCTCGATGGTGGCGATCGCCCCAACGGTTTGGGTTGACCTTGCTGTTGGGCATACTGCTGCTCTCCTCCTCTGGTTGTCGCACAGCCCAAAATCCCCCTGACAGGGATTCCAAGGCAAAGCCCAATCCCGAAAACCGTTTGATTGTCGCGGATGCATTGCTGGAACAATCGGACAAAGATGGCAAAATCCTCTGGAAGTTGTCCGCCAAGGAAGCCATCTACAGCCAGGATCGGAAATTTGCTACGGTTACCGGAGTACTCGCCAATCTCTATGAAGGGGATCAGGTGATTCTCAGCTTGCAAGCAGCAGGCGGCACGGTCATCAATGACGGTGAAAAAGTCATTCTCGACAAGGATATTATCGTCACAGACAATCGCATCGGCGCGGTACTCAAGGCGAAGAAAGCAGAATGGCAACCCGCGAATAATTTATTGCTGATCACCGAGGGCTTGGAAGGGAAGTACCCCAATGGTAAGTTCACGGCACAACAGGCAAAGTATTTAATCGATCAGTCAAAGTTGGAACTCATGGGAAAGGTGGATGGTTTAACAGTCAAACCTGCCTTTCGCTTGCAGGGGGAAGAGTTGACTTGGCAGCTTGAGCAGGAGATCATTACGGCGAATAAGGGCTTAAAACTGCAACAGATTGAAACGGCGAAGGATCAAGCAGGGCAGTCCCCAGCAAAGCCCCCACAAAAGCCGGGCGATGAGCCGCAGGGACAGGAAAAAGCGCAATCAAAGGAACAGGTGATTACCCAGCTAGTGGCGAAAAAGCTGGAGGTGTTCCTGAAAAAACAAGAGGTGGTGATCTCGGAGGAGGTGCTACTCAATCACCTGAAGCCTTCGGTACAATTTGCCAGCAAAACAGCGGTTTGGAATCTGGAAAAAAATATTGTGATCGGCAAGCAGGCGGTGCAGATTACCCATCGGGATCAAAAGGTGCAGTTCCAGGCAAATCAGGGGCAGTTTAATCTGAAGACGAGTCAGGCAAATTTGTCTGGGAATGTGCGGGGGGTGGGTCAGAAACCACCGTTTAAGTTAAATACGAATCAATTGGACTGGAATTTGGAGACGCAGGTGCTGTTGGCGGTGGGAGCTGTGGTCTATGAGCAGGCGGAACCTAGGGTAACTTTGACGGGCGATCGCGCAACGGGACAGCTCAAGCAAAATAAATTGGTCGTCTCCGGAACAAAGCAAAAACCAGTGACTACTAAGGTAATCCCCTAGGAGCTGACTTGGCGTGATTCCTCCAGAGCTTTATCGTAATCAACAGACCTATCAACAGTTAGCCCAGGCTTTATCGCTGGGTTTGCGGCGACAGATTTGGGTGGCGGTCTGTGATAATCGCTATTGGCGCGATCGCCTGTTGGATCGGTTGGGGGAACAACACCCGGCAACGACGGCGGAGGCTAATGCGTTGATTGCGATCGCCCTGGATCCAGAACATCCCGAACTGAATTTATTACTGGCGATTTCCCAATGGCTCAAGGAGCATCACCAATATGTGGATCCCCTCAAGCCACCCACCTTTGCGGTGACGGGCATTGAACATTTAACACTGCAATCGAGCCAGCAACAACGACGCTTTTTAAAACATCTCAAATTCATCGCGGAGAGCTATGTGCCGAAGATGGATTTTAATTTGCTCCTGTGGCTGCCCCGCCCTTGGATGAACAGCATCATGGAATCTGTGCCGCAGTTTTGGCAATGGCGCACGGGGTTATTTGAGTTTCAGGCGGAACCCACTCCGGTGATTTTGACGGATTTACCGCAGCCGGAATTGTTTTTTGCGAGCCAGGATCAGCAATTTTTTGATCAGTATTTTCGGACGTTTACAGGGCAATTGGAGCAGACTCCGGCGGGGGCAACTTCGGAGCAACAGGCTTGGGCAACCTCCCAGAAGTACCGTGAACAGATTCACCAAGGGGATAAGGGGGAGATGACGTTACGGTTGGCGTTGGAAAGTTATGAGCAGTTGTTGGCATATCTGGATCCGGGCGATCGCCGCCTAGGGGATATTTTCAATGACATGGGCAATTACACCTGGCTCCTGGTGCGACAATTGCCGGATGCTGAGAGTAAACAACGCCATTTACAACGAGCCATTGAATACTATCAACGGGCGATCGCCGTGATGCCAGAGGAGCCAGAAGCAGAATTTTATGCCATGGTGCAGAATAATCTGGGGGCTGTCTATAGCGATCTTGCGCCCCTACAGGGTTCAACCGCTGCCCTCCACCAGGCAGTCCAGGCCTACGAAGCCGCCCTCAAATATCGTTCCCCGGAAACCGACACCCTGCGTTATGTTTCCACCCAAAATAATCTGGGGACGGTGTATTGGCACCTCGCCCAAAAGGAAGGCACGGTTAACCATCTTCTGGGGGCAGTGGGTTGCTACGAATCGGCGTTAGGCTTTCTGTCGGAGGAGCAAGAGCCGATTAATTGGGCAATGATGCAAAACAATTTGGGGACTGCCTACCTCAATCTGTCGCAATATCAAGATCCCTTTGCCTGTCTTGAGGTCGCCCTCACTGCCTATCAAGCGGCGCTACGTTATCGTACCCCGGAGACGAATCCTGTGGGCTGTGCGGCAACCCATAATAATCTCGCCACTTCCTATTGGCAACTCAGTGTGTATCTCACAGAAAATCCTGAACGTTGGCATGAATGTCTCAATGGGGCGATCGCCAGCTATGAAATTGCCCTGAGCCTTGCCCATCGCCTCAGCCAAGATCAGCCCCCTGTTCCCCTGGAATTTAACATCCTCGAAACCCTGAATAACCTCGGCTTAATCCATTACCAACTGGCGACAGAATTGGTTTCAACTCTGGATAGTGCCGCTAAAATTGAACATCTACAAACCGCCATCAAAGGTCTGAGCCTGAGTCTGAGTAAGCAAACGGACATCGATCCCACCTATGCAGACACCCTGAGTTATCTGATCGGGAGCATTCGCGCCCTCTATGAACAGGGGGGGATCGTCGCCCAAAATCAAGCATTATCGTCCGTTCCTAGCCATCTTCTGCCACAAATTTTACCCCGTCTCTAATTACCCCGCCTCTAATCGCCTCTAGGGTTAAGATCAAATCTTGCCATTATTTGTCCGGATGGTGGACGTTGGCTACACTACCCCATGTTTAATCGTTTATCCGCATTATCGATCCGGCGCTGGAGTCGTCGTCAACTGTTGCAGGGCAGTCTCATCGGTCTGGGCACTGGGGCGATCGCCTCGGTCTTGTGGCAAACTCAAACCCAAAAAGTCATCCCCAAAAAAATCCAAATTCCCCCCGTAACCCTAGACCAAAACAGCATCGATCTCAATGGCTTTGACCCGATGCAGATCCTGCGGGACTTTGATTATGGTCAGGTACA
>JBIKYI010000373.1:0-3885 GCA_044355355.1 Limnothrix sp.
CTTTCAATTGTTTTGCATCAACCGAAGATGGCGCATCAGTTAATACACAACTTGCTTGTTGAGTTTTGGGGAAGGCGATCACATCACGGATCGAATCTTCTTTTGCCATCAACATCACGAGACGATCTAAACCGTAGGCAATTCCACCATGGGGCGGCGTGCCATATTCAAACGCTTCGAGCAAGAACCCAAATTTTTCCTTAGCTTCCTCATCGGACAAACCGATGGTTGCAAAGACTTTTTCCTGAACATCGCGCTGATAAATCCGTAGGCTACCACCACCGACTTCAATACCGTTTAATACGATGTCGTAGGCAAGGGCGCGGGCGGTTGCGAGGTCATCAATATCTTCAGGGTTAGGCGCGGTGAAGGGGTGATGCAAGGCTTCAAGGCGTTTTTCGTCGGCGTTGTACTCGAACATCGGGAACTCGGTCACCCAAATAAAATTGAGTTGGTTTTCGTCGATTAAGCCCATTTCTGCGCCGACCATCTGCCGGACGCGATCAAGGGATTTATTCACCGTTGCGGTATCGCCTGCGCCAAAGAGTAAGAGGGTTCCGGCTTCTGCGCCTGTCCGTTTCAGCAGTTCCGCTTTTTGAGCTTCGCCGAGGTTGTCTTTAATTGCGCCGATGGTATCGATTTCGCCATCTTCACGGACTCGGATAAACGCTAAACCCTTTGCACCCATCTCGACAGCAGCATTGAAGAGATCGCCACCCGGCTTGATGCGGACGTTAGAAATGGCATCGTTACCGTTGGGAATGGGCAGAACTTTGACTTGTCCACCGCTTTTCACTGCTCCAGAGAAAACCTTGAAGCCCATGTCAGCTACAAGATCGGAGACATTCACCAATTCCAATCCAAAACGGGTATCGGGGCGATCGCAGCCATATTTTTCCATCGAGTCGGCGTAGGTGATGCGGGGGAAGGGACGCTGTAATTCAATCCCTTGGGCATCCTTAAAAATGCGACAGATCAGCCGTTCGTTGAGTTCGATAATTTCATCGAAGGACATGAAGCTCATCTCCATATCCAATTGCGTAAATTCCGGTTGGCGATCGGCTCGTAGGTCTTCATCGCGGAAACAACGGGCAATCTGATAGTAGCGATCGCAGCCTGCCACCATCAACAACTGTTTGAAAAGCTGGGGCGATTGGGGCAGAGCATACCATTCACCTGCATTCACGCGGGACGGCACGAGATAATCCCGCGCACCTTCGGGGGTAGAACGGGTGAGAATCGGCGTTTCCACTTCCATAAAGTTCTCTTCATCCTCCAGGAAGCGGCGCATGGCTTTGACGACGTTATGGCGCAACTGTAGATTTTTTGCCATGGCTTCCCGGCGCAGATCGAGGTAACGATATTTCAGGCGCAAATCTTCCTTCACAGAATCGCCATCGGCACTCGCGGAAACCTGGACGGGGAGCTGCTTATTAACGCTATTGAGAATCTCGATGGAGTCGGCATAGATCTCCACTTCCCCAGTAGGAATTTTGGGGTTAATCGCGCCCTCCTGACGGGGACTGACTTTGCCGACGATCTTAACGACGTACTCACTACGGCAAGCATCTGCACCATCGTAGGAATCGGGGGTACGCTGGGGATCGCTGACAATCTGCACAATGCCAGTGCGATCGCGCAAATCGATAAAGATTACGCCACCATGATCACGACGGCGATCGACCCACCCACAAAGGGTTACAGTCTGATCAACATGCTCGGAACGCAGTTCCCCACAATAATGAGTACGCATAGTTAGAAAAAAATATATATAGTTAAGGCATAAAGCTTTTGAGCGTTTCTAAGCCTACCAAAGATTAAGGTTCTTGCCTACATAGCCGCGATAGACCCAGATATTAAGCATCACGTCCCTGCAAATTTAGCTGAGTCGCCATTTTTTCCGATGATTGAAACTATTCATATTGAAAATTATAAATCTATTCACTCCCTCGATTTAGAGTTAGGTCGGGTGACAGTTTTAATCGGCGAAAATGGTTCTGGAAAAAGTAATATTCTTGAGGCGATCGCTCTTGCTTCTGCTGCTTCTCAAAACAAATTGGATAATGAATTTCTTGTATCTAGAGGCATCCGTGTCAATAACTCAAAATTCATGAAGTCAGCATTTAACTATGAAGATCATACTTCAGAAGTGGAAGAGAAAGAAATAAAGATAAATATTAGGTGTGGTAAGCAGAGTATTTCATATATTTTAGATAGTAAAAATTCTCCATATAGTAAATGGAATGTCACAAAATCCTTAGACCCTTTACCAAAAGAATCACATGAATTAGAACAAAACGCCGAAAGATTTCTTGCATTAGAGATTAAAGAATCAGAAAAAACAGTGCTTTCTATTTTTCTAGAACAAAAACTAAAGGAGATATTAAATAGATATAAGGATTTTGAGGATCAGATATATCTTGAAGATTATCTAGTCTTTTCTCCAGAGAATAGTTCACTTAGACTTTTTGAGAAAGAGGCTCAGATAGAACCATTGGGTATTAATGGGGAAGGTTTATATAAGTTACTTATAGTGACGGCAAAAACTGAACCAAAAAAGATTAATGTCATAAAAGAAAATTTAAGTCTGATTTCATGGTTTGAAAATTTTGATTTGCCAGAGAGTCAATTTGGCAATCTAGAAATTGTGATTAAGGACAAATATATTGAACAATTAGAATCGGAGTTTTATAATCACAAAAATACAAATGAAGGCTTTCTATTTCTGCTTTTTTATATATTATTGTTTGTAAGTGATAAAACACCAAAATTCTTTGCTATTGATAATATAGATGCCTCACTTAATCCAAAATTATGCACTGAACTAACAAAGAAAATTGTGCAGTTAGCAAAAGAATATGACAAACAGGTTATTTTAACTACCCATAATCCTGCTATTCTTGATGGCATTGATTTAACTGATGAAGAACAAAAAATATTAGTTGTTTCACGAAATAAGAAAGGTCATACCCGAACTAGAACAATAAAGCCTCTTAGAGTGCCAGAAGGCGATATCCCTGTAGAGTTATCAGAAGCATTTTTAGGAGGAATGCTGGGTGGTTTGCCTAAGCATTTTTGAGAAGTTTATGATTGTTTTTGGTTTGGTTGTAGAAGGGAAAACAGATTTAGCAGTATTAGACAATATACTTTGTGGATTCTTTGGAGATGACAATATTGAAGTAACTGATTTGCAACCAAGGCGTAAAGATCAGGATAGTTTTGGTAATTGGCTTAACGTCTTTAAATATTGTGCGTCACCTAAATTAGCTCGTGACTTACAAGCCGTTGATTATATTGTCATCCAGATTGATACAGATGTGTCAGAAGACATAGGCTACGATGTTCCAAAGTTCATGGCAAATGAAGAAGGACACAACATCGAGAAAAATATTGAACAGATGATTGCTGATGTTCAAGCAAGATTGATTGAAGCTATTACTCCAGAAATACATCAAAGATATCAATCAAGAATTATTTTTTCGATCTGCGTAGACTCTTTGGAATGTTGGTTATTACCACTGGTTTATCCTAGTCAATCAGGGAAAACTAAAAACTGTTTCAAAGCATTTCAGCGTCATTTGATTGAAAGAAAAAAGACTCGTTCTAAAGAACTGGATAAAGAATTGTCGAAGAAAAACGATAAAGACTTAAAAAATCCTAAGAGTTTTAATTTTTATGATTCTTTATCTTCTGCTTATTTGGATTTTGATCTATTACAAGAATGCGCCAAAGAGAATCCTAGTTTTTCTGTTTTTATTAAAAATCTAATTGATATGGACATTAAGGAGTCGCCAATTCAAATCTGAAGTGCAACAGGTTCTGATGATGACAGCAAGAATACTTCACTCGGAGTGCGATAGTCAAGCGATTTTCTTGGTCGATTAT
>JBIKYI010000372.1:0-3885 GCA_044355355.1 Limnothrix sp.
GGGGCGCAGTCTTCGACGGTGGTGATTCGGGGTTTGAATACGGATGATCTGAATGATTTGGGTCCGTTGAAGGTTGTCGGTCGGGAGGCGATCGCCGGGGCTTTACTGGGAACGATTCTCGGTGCGGTGGTGGTGGTCTGGGCCTATTTCCTCCAGGGTAATCTGGCGGTGGCAATCTCTGTGGGGATCAGTTTGGTGGCGATCGCCATTCTCGCGTCCGTAGCAGGTTCTTCCTTGCCCTTTTTATTCCGTTATATGGGTCTCGATCCTGCCCTCATGTCAGCCCCCTTCATTACCACGGCAGTCGATGTCATTGGTGTCTTGATTTACTTTAATATTGCGCGTTTAATGTTGGGGTTATCATAGGGCAGAGCATGGGAACAATCTCCTGCCAATTTCAGTTAATCAGCGACATGGGACAGTTTAATGGGCAAGCAGCAACAGTGGTTGGATTTAGCAGAATTGGGCTTGTTGCTCTCGACCTTTGTCACCGTGGTTTGGTCGTTCTTTGGGGGCATTTGGCAGACCCCCATGGTCTTCCTCTGGTTAACCCTTAGTTTAAACACGTTTAATCGCCTCAGTTTTCAGCGTCGCCAACGTCGCCAATTTATGGGATCGGTGAAACATCTCGATTACAAGCTCCAGACGCAAATACAGCAGTTAAGTCTACAGGTGCAGCAGAGCAGCAATATTAAATCCAGCATTGCTAAGGTGAATAGCAAGCAGGAGATGCAGGATTATTTGGGCAGTCTCGAAAAGTCCTTAACGAATGTGGTGCAATATCTCAACCAAGAAGCCCTGGATGAACGGATCAAGCATATTGAACAAACCCTGTTGATGTTGCAGCAGGAAAATATTCACCAGACAGGCAATTTCGAGCCGCAATTTGGCAATGCAGCGGACATCAATGCAGTGGGTCAAACGCCGCCCGCAGGAATAAAACCAGGGATTTCCCCGGCAATGCCACCAAACCTGGCACGGACAATGGGTGCAACGCTGAATGATCCTTGGGATGCATCAACGGTACTGCCTGCCACATCACCTGTGGAAACGCCACAACAGTCCTGGCAATGTGTTCGCATCTTGGATGCCCATAAGGATTGTGTGAGTTGTTTGGATTTTAGTGATGATCTGCGTCTGTTGGCGAGTGGTAGCTGGGATCAGCAGCTTAAGGTGTGGCAGGTGACGGATGGTAAGCAGTTGTCGCAGATCCGTGCCCATCAGCAGGGGCTGCTGAATTTGTGCTTTCTGGATGGGTTTATGGATCGGCTCTTGGGGGGATTATTGGATGGGGATGTGCAGCCCTATGCGATCGCCACGAGTAGTTTTGAGCCGGATGTGAAGTTGTGGCATTTGGATGTGGAGTCTGCTGACATTCCTGAATTTCAGTTGCAGCGAAATTTTCAGGGACATAATACTGCTGTCTATGCGATCGCCGCGACCTCGATGGGTCAGTTATTAACGGCAAGCCATGACCAGACGATCCGCTCCTGGAACCCCAAGGATGGCAGTTTAATCGCCACGGGGCTGGATGAGGGGGATCAAATCCAGGCGATCGCCTGTGCGCCGGAGGGGAATGTCTTCATCACAGCCGGGAAAGAGGGTTTACTAAAATTTTGGCGGATGGATGACCATGCCTTTATCGGTAGTCTCGGCAGTGATCAACCGGAAGCTATCGCGGCGATCGCCATTCGTCCCGATGGAGAACTCTTTGTATCCGGCTGTGAAAATGGTGAACTGTACCTCTGGCAACTGGATTTGAATAACCTCGAAACCTTACCCGATGCCGTCCCTTGCTACCGTTTGCCCGCCCACAACAAGGCAATTACTAAGGTCTTATTCAGTGCCCAAGGGCATTATCTGGTGACGGCTTGCGTGGATGGCACAATTAAAATTTGGCAAATTGGCATTAATACACCCCTGGCAACATTGCACCTCAACGATCCAGAGACAGGTGGTAATGCCAGACTCTTATCCCTTGCCCTCAGCAATGATGGGTCGCTATTAGCAGCGGGTAGTTCCGACGGCAAAATCAAAGTTTGGTTACAGCAATAAGTTTGTTAGCCAACGACCACAAGAATAAACAACAAGATATAACAACAATGGGCGGCATATTGATCCGAGTTCCGGGGACAAGCTAGGCTAGATCCACTGTTTTTCTTCGGCTGGCATAACTGTGAAGCGTATCATTCTGCTGCTGCTGACGGTGATCACGATGATCCCGTTGCTGAGTTCCCTCTGGGCGAGTTTCCAAGAACCGCAAATTCAAGGGCGACTTGAACTCTACCAAACCCATTTGGTGCTGGAGGCGGCAGAGTATGACCCGAATTCGAATGCCAATACTTCACCGGAGGCGATCGCCACTTTGGTGCAGGAGCTAACGGGTGCAAAACCCTATGAGGCTGCCATTAAGCAATATCAAACGGTGATCGATAGTAGTCGCGATAGTTTGCAGATCTTCGAACAACGTCCGGCGGTGGGTGGTGTGACCAAGGCGATCGCCGAAACGGAAGATTTAGTCGATGAATTAACCCTCAAACTGGGGTTACTCTATGCGGTCAATGGTCAACCGGAGCAGGCGGCACAGCAATGGCAAAAAATTGCCGAGGATCAAACCTTTGCCCCAATAGTTTCAGTGTTGCGTCCCCTGTGGTTAGACCAGACTGTTCCTAATGATGCGGTGACAATTTTGGGCGATCGCCTAGAATCCTGGTTCAGACTGCAAAACCTCCAGCAGATCTATCGTCTCGCAGGGGAAGACTGGCAGATCCAGCAGGTACAGCAACAAATTCAGTACGATGCCCAACAAGCCTTTTTAAAACTCACGGTGATCACCATTTTGCCCCTGAGCGTGGGGATTTTGGGGATGGGTTTATTGCTCTTCCTCTTGATCCAATTGCTACGTAAACGCCAGGATGCGCTGTTATTTACCGATGCGACTGCCGCCTGGGAGACCCCTTGGGATGCGGAAATCATTTGGCAGGTATTCATTGTGGGTTTCTTTTTGGTGGGACAAATTATCCTACCGATCGCCCTCCCGACAATTTTCCAGAGTCTCCACCTGGATGTGGCAAGCTGGACGGTGCGGGAAAAAGCGGCTTCGACCTTGGTGACTTATTTCTTGATGGCGATCGCCGGATTGGTGGTACTGGCGGCATCCATTTGGGAATTTCGCCCCTTCCCTAAGGATTGGTTCCAGGTGAGATGGCTGGATAATTGGACGGTCTGGGGTTTGGGGGGCTATATGGTTGCGTTGCCGTTAGTCTTAATTGTGTCCCTTCTAAATCAACAAATTTGGCAGGGACAGGGGGGCAGTAACCCGATTTTGTTCCTTGCTCTCAAGGCTCAGGATCAGGTTGCCCTGACGATCTTTTTTATCACTGCTTCGGTGATGGCTCCTATTTTTGAGGAAATTATGTTCCGGGGGTTTTTGCTGCCGTCCTTAACTCGCTATATCCCGGTGTGGGGCAGTATTTTGCTCAGTGCGTTTCTGTTTGCGATCGCCCACTTGAGTCTCTCGGAAGTCCTACCCTTGATGACCTTGGGGATTATTCTCGGCTTTGTTTATGTGAAATCTAAAAATCTACTAGCGCCGATGTTGCTCCATAGTCTTTGGAATAGTGGCACGTTGCTCAGTCTGTTTATTCTGGGCAGTTAAGATTATATTTTGTCACCCGTAGAATCATCATGGGAAAAGGCGATCGCCCCAATCTCTGCCGAATTTGCAAAGCGCTTAAATTTTCTACACCAACGACAATAACTCGCTAGGATAGGACATATTCGGCAACCACCCAGGAGCATCATCCCATGCTTGCCAAGGAAACTTTTACGCCTCTGCCCGATCACACCCAGCTTCCCTGTGAAGACGGTACTTTCGTGAAGAAT
>JBIKYI010000374.1:0-3879 GCA_044355355.1 Limnothrix sp.
GATATTCCTTCGCCCGTTCTGGATCGAGGGACAGCGCAAACTGTTTCTCCCAATCGAAGTTATAACGAGCATGGGACAGTTCATCATCGCGATCGCGCGCACCGGGACGATGACGAGCAATATCCGCCGCATGAGCCGCAATCTTATAGGCGATCAAACCATTGCGTACATCTTCTGCATTGGGTAAACCGAGGTGTTCTTTGGGTGTGACATAGCAAAGCATCGCCGTACCATACCAACCTGCCATAGCAGCCCCGATCGCCGAAGTGATGTGGTCATAACCGGGCGCAATATCCGTCACCAAGGGACCCAACACGTAGAAAGGAGCTTCAGAACATTCTTCCATCTGCTTACGGACGTTGAACTCGATC
The DNA here is from genome assembly GCA_044355355.1 of Limnothrix sp. Classification (GTDB taxonomy): domain Bacteria; phylum Cyanobacteriota; class Cyanobacteriia; order Cyanobacteriales; family MRBY01; genus MRBY01. Next base: position 372 of record JBIKYI010000374.1, read on the forward strand.
TGATCCATCGGCACGTGACCGGGACCTTCGACCATCACCTGCACATCATCTTCCCAAGCGCGGCGAGTCAGTTGACCAAGGGTTTTCAGTTCCGCAAGTTGAGCTTCATCGGATGCATCATGGGTACAACCAGGGCGCAAAGAATCCCCCAAACTGAAGGACACATCGTAACGCTTGAAGATTTCGATAATGTCGGCGTAGTGGGTATAGAGCGGATTTTGTTTATGGTGATGCAACATCCAACGCGCCAAAATACCGCCACCACGGGACACAATCCCAGTGATCCGGTTACGCACCAAAGGCAAATGCTCGATCAAAATCCCTGCATGGATCGTCATGTAATCCACACCCTGTTGCGCGTGCTTCTCGATAATGTGCAGGAAGTCAGCCGCCGTCAGGTTTTCCATGTTGCCATGGACGCTCTCAAGGGCTTGGTAAATCGGCACTGTACCGATGGGAACTGGAGACGCATTAATAATCGCCGTCCGAATTTCATCGAGGTTACCGCCACCAGTGGAGAGATCCATGATGGTATCTGCGCCATATTTCACAGCGAGATGCATTTTTGCAAGCTCTTCGTTGATGTCGGAAGAGTTGGGCGATGCACCGATGTTTGCATTGACCTTGCACTTAGACGCAATCCCGATCGCCATCGGTTCGAGATTGGTGTGATTGATATTTGCGGGAATAATCATCCGTCCCCGGGCGACTTCCGCGAGGATCAAGTCAGCCGGCAGGTTTTCCCGCTTGGCGACATAATCCATTTCCTCGGTAATGATTCCCTGGCGTGCATAGTGCATTTGGGAGACGTTACCTTGACCTTGCCGTTTGGCGACCCAATCAGCTCTCATATTTTTTAATCCTCGATTAACAGCTTCCCTACGCTGGTATTACCCAGTCTCAGGTTCTAAGGGACTATCTCAGTCTGATTTCCTACGACAGACACCCCTAGCTTATGGCTGTAAATTTTAGCACCACGGTCTATGAGGATGTGCGAAGTGGCTACAAATCTCAAATTCTCGCTATTTAACGTCTTACTTCACTCGCTCTCAATACGTTCCCAATGTTCCTCGTTCAATCTCCCTCCCATAGAGCATCGGTAGTTAAGCTAGAATTATACAAGATAACTAAAATTTATATATTTTGCATATTTCAATTACCGAGAATTATCGTTATGCTATAAAGCAACAACCACTAGCTAAAAAGTTCAGCAAAAGCGATGTTCATCTTAATCCAGTTTACCTATCATTTAATTCGTGCCATTAAGCAGGTTCACAACAGCATCTCCCAAGAATTAAATAGTCTACGTCAATGGTTAGATGCAGTAGAAATTCAGAATGCAACCATTGCCCATTTGATTTGCCAAATTGTCCCGACCCAATGCCCTTTTGCCCGTGATATTTCTCTATTTGGTCGTACTATTTTCAGTATTCCGCCATTGTGCAAAATTAATCCTTTTTATGAAGAGATTGTCAGTCTAAGGTTTCGTGCCCTCTGTTATTTAGCAGATGGCTGCCAAGAAGATATTAGTCGCTACTGCTAAAGTCACCATTATAGATGTCATTAAAAACAGCCTTAAAACGTTTCTTGACTTGAAGGACAATCACAATGCAGATCATAACAAATCCCCCAACCAATGCACTACTTAATATTGATTAAGTCCATAGGTTCGAGGGATAGGTTAATTTATTCAGTTAATTCATGATGCGGTTAAATCAGCAAAGAAATTACCAAGGTTGTCCAACTAATGTGAATCCAGACCAGTAGTAGGGATGGGTCAATTCCGTAAAATTAAGCGTTTGTAGATCTTCCGTCAGTTGGATGTTGGCGATCGCCCCAGAAGTGCGCCGAACCTGTCCCCCAACCACCCGTAAATTCCCTTTTAACATCTCTAATTGTGCTTGGCGGAGGGCTGCGGATTTCGTGGTTTCTGTCTGCAAATAATTATAAAAATTTTGCATCAAAACCAATGTGCCAGCATCACTCACCGACCATAAACTACCGAGGGCTGTTTTTGCCCCAGAGGCAATTGTTAAACCCGCAAAACCTAATTCCGCTTCACGGCTACCAAGGGCAGTTTGACAGGCAGATAAAACGAATAAATCAACCGCTGGATTATCTAAATTTAACTTTCTAATATCATTGAGTTCAATCCGATCATTCCATAGATAAATATGGGAATTTTTGGGACTCCCAGAATTAAATTCAGCATGGGTCGCTAAATGCACAATTGGGAAGTTTTGACTGGTACGGGCATTTTTAAGATTGTCCACCGTAAATTGCTCATTCAGTAATCCTTCCCCCGTCGTGATTTTGGCGATCGCACTGACTTCTAATCCGGCTCCTGGCAATGGGTCTAAATCCTTAAAACTTTCTGCTCCCATCGCTAAAACAGGTGCAGCCTTGAGGGGATCATATTCACTGTTAATATTAAAAAAGCTAGGCACAACTGCCAAACTATATTTTTCAATTAAATAGCGATCGCCATCATGGAGCGCTGCCAAAGGAAGACTCCGTAAACCCTGATCCATAGAGAAGATTAGACCGTCAATTTTATTACTTTTAAGATACTCTTCAATCGGCGTAATTAAAGCTTGGTAGAGGGTACGACCAGTCTCTAGATATTCCTTGGTATTTCTTCTCAATGAGAGGGCTAGGTCTTGACGTAACTGTTGCACCAATCCGTCTAGTTGTTCTTGGGTATAACCCGGCGCATAGAGGATTTGTGGGGGGGTATCAGGGGCAAATAATAGAAATTCTAAACCATCTCTCTCTTCTCCTTCTATTGCGTCCTTCTGATAGGAGATATAGATCATAGCGTGGCGATGACCTGTTTCTGTCGCTACTTCTCCTAGGATTTTACTGATATCCTCTGGCTGTTGCTCAAATTCGGGTACATCACGACCAAAATAGTCCGCAAATTCCGATAATCTGACATTTTCTAGGGAGAAGAGATTTTCGGGTAAAAGGGGCTGTAGAACATTCGGAATACGGCTTCTGATGCTAGATTCTACTTGATCAATTTTACGGTCGATCGCCCCTGGAATATCCGGTACACCACCGTTTAAAATGTCGGGTAAACCAAAGCCAAATTGAGCAATTAAATCTTCTTGATGATGGCTAAGATTATCACTTTGATGACTGCTTTTTGGGGATAGGCTAACCGTCTCGATGGTGTCCTTGGCGATCGCCTTTTGTAGACCAAAAATCGGCGCAGCGCTATTTGCGAGCAGGATCGTGCAAGCAACGGTAGAGAGGAATAAAGCGAGGTATTTCTTGTTGAACATCTTGAGGGGCGGGAATTATATGCATTAGAGAAAATTGTTGAAAAATATAACCCCTGAATCTCGATCCTAGTTTACATTTACTGTTTCTGGAAAAATGCAACTAAGTTTAACAATCGCCAATTCAAATTTGAAGTGCAACAGGTTCTGATGATGACAGCAAGAATACTTCACTCGGAGTGCGATAGTCAAGCGATTTTCTTGGTCGATTATTAATTAAATCT
>JBIKYI010000048.1:0-10126 GCA_044355355.1 Limnothrix sp.
CTCAATATATCTACGAATAATTTTCTTAATCCCCGTGGCGATAATGCTGCCGATGAGGTCTTAGAGTTGGTGTTGGTGACATCTGATGGACAGATCACCAAAAAAAGTACAGGAACCACCCGGGGAATGGTGATGCGGGAGGTGAGTTCCTTCATGCGGGGGGTTACGGATCCCCGTTTTGGTAATACATTTCTCAGCCCTGCCCAAAAACTGTATGACTATCTGATCAGACCGTTGGAAGCGGGACTCAGTACCACAGAAATCAATAATCTCGCCTTTGTGATGGATGACGGTTTGCGTTTGTTACCGATGGCAGCGCTCCATGATGGCGAACAATTTTTGGTGGAGAAATATAGTATAGGCATGATGCCGAGTTTTTCCCTGGTGAATACTTCGAGCTATGTGCCGCCCAGTGAAAATCGTTTGTTGGCAATGGGGGCTTCTACCTTCGTCGATCAAAATGATCTACCCGCAGCGCCCTTTGAGGTGGAATTGATCACCAAGCAAATTTGGCAACAGGGGGATGATTTTCTCAATCAGGACTTTACGGTTGAAAATCTCATTGCGGCTCGCGATCGCCAAAACTATGGCATTATCCACCTCGCCACCCATGGGGAATTTTTACCGGGAAATCGCGAGAATTCCTACATCCAATTCCAGGATCGTCGTTTACCCCTCTCGGAAATCCAGACCCTTGGTTTAAATGATCCACCACTGGAATTACTCATTTTGTCAGCTTGTCGTACTGCCTATGGCGATCGCAGCGCCGAGCTAGGCTTTGCCGGATTAGCCCTTGCCTCTGGAGCCAAAGCCGCCATTGGTAGCACCTGGTATGTCAGTGACGAAGGGACATTGAGTCTCATGACCCAACTATACGAAGAACTCAAAACTGCCCCCATCAAAGCCGAAGCCCTACGTCAGGCACAGCTTGCCATGCTCCATGGGGAAGTGCGCATCGAAGACCATCACCTGGTGACCAAAGATTTACGGATTCCCTTGCCAGAGGAATTGCAATACTTGAGCGATCGCACCTTTACCCACCCCTACTATTGGAGCGCCTTTACCCTCGTCGGTAATCCTTGGTAATTTGGCAAAGACAATCTAGGCAATTTAACAGGTCTCTATACAGATATTTGTATAGACATTTGAGGCAGTAAAATCGGGGCGATCGCCAACCCAAGACCCACCTAAAAAAGGGGGCATTTTGGTTTACTATTATTTGGCAGTAATGTTGCCAACGCCCATAGGAAAAACCCTAAAACGGCGATCGCTTGGGATTCGCCAAAACGTGACAGGCAAGCGACCCTGAAGCGAACTGAGCAGACACCCATTGCCACCCCATCCTAAATTTTGACCTCAGACGATCACAGTGAAAAAACTCATTCGCGGGCTGGATAAATTTAAACAGAGCTATGTAGCTAGCCACTACGATCTCCTCGAACAGCTTTCCCACGGTCAAAAACCCCGTGTTCTCTTCATCTGCTGTTCCGACTCCCGCGTTGATCCGGCTCTGATCACCCAAACCGACATCGGCGAATTATTCGTGATTCGGAATGCTGGCAACATCATCCCCCCCTACGGTGCAGCCAACGGCGGCGAAGGCGGACCCCTCGAATATGCCCTCCAAGGTCTCGACATTCGCCAAATTATCGTCTGCGGTCACTCCCATTGCGGCGCGATGAAAGGCTTACTGAAGCTCAACAAACTCCAAGCCGATATGCCCCTGGTCTACGATTGGCTCAAACATGCCGAGTCCACCCGTCGCCTTGTCCATGACACCTATCCCCACTGCCAGGGCGAAGAATTAGTAGAAACCCTGGTGGCAGAAAACGTTTTAGTCCAGATCGATAACCTTAAAACCTATCCCATCGTGCGATCGCGTTTACACCAGGGCAAATTGAAAATTTACGGTTGGATCTACAACATCGAGAATGGCGAAGTCTTAGCCTACGACGAAGCGAGTCATTCCTACGTACAACCCGATTACAGCCTCATTGACGAAAGCCCCTTCGAGGATCGCGAACCCATTGATGGTTGTCCCTTGCCCTATACTGCCTCTGCCCAAAATCTCTCCAGTTGGTACGGCAGTAATGATACCTTCTCGGTCAGCGGCTAAGGCGATCGCCCCAATCAATCCGCAATATCCTAGTTACCAATAATGTGGCGTAATGTGGCGGTTCCAGCCGATGGGATCGCCATATTTTATTTGATGTGCATTGGGTGTACATTCGGCATGTTCCATGAATAATCCCAGACAGCAATCAAAGAAACAGGGGAGACAGAACTCTTAGAGGGGGATCCCATCGCGTTAACATTTTTGTAGTAATCTAAGTTAGCCCGTCAAGACTGTTGTGTTCATAAATCATCCATGACCATAGAAAATAACGGAACATTATCTCAGCCGATACCCGTCGAAGAGATTCAGAAACTTTTACCCCACCGCTACCCCTTTTCCCTAGTGGATCGCATCTTGGAATATGTTCCTGGCGAAAGGGCTGTAGGTCTCAAAAATGTCACCTTTAACGAACCCCATTTTCAAGGACATATCCCCAATCATCCCATCATGCCCGGAGTGTTGATGGTGGAAGCCATGGCACAGGTTGGGGGTTTCATTTTGACCCAGATGCCTGGAATGTCTAGTTCTTTCTTTGCCTTTGCGGGGATTGATGGTGTGCGTTTCCGTCGTCCTGTTGTCCCTGGCGATCAGCTAATTATGACGGCGGAAGTGCTTGTGGCGAAGAAGCGCATTGCCAAGATCAAAGGAACTGGCACGGTGGATGGTGAGTTGGCGGTATCGGGCGAAATGCTCTTTTCTCGCCTTGAGTTTTAAGCGGGGCAATCCCCATCTAAATTAACTATGGAGCAAGCTGGAGAATTCCTTTGAGTACTCTAATTCACCCCACGGCGGTGGTTCACCCTAACGCGGATGTTCATCCCTCGGTGCGGATCGGTCCCTATGCAGTGATTGGGGCAAATGTCAGTATTGGTGAGGATACGGTTATTGATGCCCATGTGGTGATCGATGGTTATACGCGTATCGGTCGGGGCAATCGCTTTTTCCCGGGGGCGGCGATTGGTTTGGAGCCTCAGGATCTGAAGTATCAGGGGGCAGCGAGTTTGGTGGAGATTGGCGATCGCAATACCATTCGGGAATATGTGACGGTCAATCGCGCCACGGCTAAAGGGGAAAAAACGGTGATCGGCAATAATAATTTGCTGATGGCATATGTCCATGTTGCCCATAATTGTGTGCTGGCGGACAACATTATCATTGCGAATAATGTGGCGATCGCCGGGCATGTGGAGATTGAGTCTAGGGCTGTGATTGGCGGGATGCTGGGCATTCACCAGTTTGTACATATCGGAAAAATGGCGATGTTGGGGGGCATGAGTCGCATTGATCGGGATGTGCCGCCCTTTATGCTGGTTGAGGGGAATCCCTCCAAGGTGCGATCGCTGAATTTAGTCGGTCTCAAACGCAGTGGACTTAATGCTGATGAAATGAAACTACTCAAGCAGGCCTTCCGTACCCTCTACCGCTCGAATATCACCACCACCGAGGCGGTTAAACAGCTAGGGATGTTAGGTAACCATGAACATCTGGAGCATCTGCGCCATTTCCTCGAACAGGCCCTCGCCCCCGAACGACGGGGTTTAATTCCTGGTAAGCGGAGTTAGGGGATGCACATTTTTATCAGCACGGGTGAGGTCTCAGGGGATCTCCAGGGTAGTTTATTGGTGGCAGCGCTATTCCGGCAGGCAAAAGCCCAAAATATCGAGCTAACTATTTCTGCCCTAGGGGGCGATCGCATGGCGGCGGCAGGGGCAGAAATCCTCGGCAACACGACGAAAATCGGCTCCATTGGTCTGCTCGAATCCTTACCCTACGTTATTCCCACCCTACGAATTCAACGTCAGGCGAAGCGCTATCTCCAAGCCCATCCACCGGATCGGATCGTGATGATCGATTACATCGGGCCGAATCTAGGGATTGGTAGCTTTGCCCGTCGTTTTTTGCCCCAGATCCCGATTTTTTATTACATTGCACCCCAGGCTTGGGTCTGGTCATTTGGTGATCGCAATACCAAGGCGATCGCCCGAATTACAGACCGTATTCTGGCGATTTTTCCCGAAGAAGCCCGTTATTTTGCCGAATATGGCATCGATACCAAATTTGTGGGTCATCCCCTCGTTGCCCCCATGGCACAAGTTCCCAAAAAAGAGGAAGCCCGTCGTCAACTAGGACTCAACCCAGACCAAACTATTGTTACCCTCCTACCTGCTTCTCGCAGCCAAGAACTCAAATACTTGCTCCCTGCTATCTTCGGTGCAGCCCAGATTTTGCAAAAGCAAATCCCTGAGTTGAAATTTCTCATTCCCATTGCCCAGCCCCATTTTCGGTCAGTCATCGAAACCGCCATTAACAAATTTGGCTTGAACGCCATTCTCATCGACCAACCGGAGCAAAATCCCCTGATGATCGCAGCGGCGGATCTTGCTATCACCAAATCCGGCACGGTGAATCTAGAAATTGCCCTCCTTGATGTGCCGCAGGTGGTGCTCTATCGCGTCCATCCTTTCACTGCCTGGATTGCCGAACATATCCTCAAATTTTCTGTGCCGTTTATTTGTCCAGCTAATTTGATGTTAATGCGACGCATCGTACCGGAATTAATACAGTACCAAGCCACGCCCCACAGTATTGCCCAGGAAGCTTTATCGTTATTGCAAAATGGCGATCGCCGGGCGCAAGTATTCGCTGACTATCAAGAAATGCGCCAGGTGATGGGGAAGGGTGATGCCTGCGATATCGCGGCGATCGATATCCTCAAATCTTGATCTAAATTTGCGATCTAATTTACTGAATTGGCAACTGGGACGATGGGGCATCAAAACCCTGGTATTCCTCTATATTATTGGTCATTCGTCATTGATTGTTGTACCTTTAGCGCTACCGAAAAAATAAACCTCTTGCATGAATTAAAAAAGTAGAGGAGAGTTTCAAAGAAAATTCGTTACGACGGATTTATATTGTTATTGGTGCGGTGTTTTTTCGCAATTCTCAACAAAAAAAATGCGATCGCCAATATGTGGGCGATCGCATTCCGCATGATTCAAAATTAATCGGCTATCACAACCGAAAAAGCCTTAGTTTAGTAACGAGTTTGGTTAGGCTTGTAAACAATGAAGCTTACAGTCTGACATTGCTTGATGTTGTCGAAACCAACAACACGGATGTAGCAATCAGAATACTCACTACGGCACTCACGAACTTCATTCAGAACGTCTTGAGCAGTTGTTGCACTGAAGAGGGGCAACTTCCACAAAGTCCAGTGGTGAAGCTGAGGAGTGGGATCCTTTTCAAACTCAACACCAGGAATAAAACCCTGATCAAGCATGAATTGAACTTGCTTAGCAATCTGCTGATCGCTTAAGGGGGGAAGATAAGAAAGAGTTTCGTAACGCTTTTCTTTAGGTAACGTTTTCATTTAGTTATGTCCTCTGTAGGGTCAGAATTTATTCAGAACTTTCTGAAGTATCTGGCTCAATTTGTGGTTGTGCCGAACCAGTTGATGAAATATCAACCTGAGTCAAACGCTCGAGCAGAGAGCGGCGATGCTCCCCATTGGACTGCTTAATCTGAGTCAGAACCATTTCTGGTAGAAATTCCAGCACCTCTTCTGCGAGATTCTCCCTAACAGCGAGAATTCTGAGAACAAGCTCCTTATTTTCCGCCATCATCGCCTCAAGATAGTGATCACTGTCCTGGATTGAGTGGCTTTTAGAAAATTCGCCCAACCAAATTGCCTGTCCGGGATTCGTTTCTCCGAGTTGCTGACTAATTAAGCGTACTGCCTGATAAGTCAAGTAACTGCGTAGCGTTTTCGCCGTCTCCTGAGCAATTTTTTTAAACTCCATAAGAGTCAACCATCAGCGCATAGGTTTAGATTGATTTTGACAAACTTTCCTATCCACTGATGCTCACCAAGAGCTTAGAGAGTGTCAACTGTGTCGAACTCGAACTTAATTTCTTTCCAGAGATCAAGAGCGGCAGCCAATTCAGGAGACCACTTACCAGCTTCACGGAGGACATCATTACCTTCGCGAGCGAGGCTACGACCTTCGTTACGGGCTTGAACACAAGCTTCAAGGGCAACACGGTTTGCAGTTGCACCAGGAGCGTTACCCCAGGGGTGACCCAAAGTACCACCACCGAACTGGAGGCAAGAATCATCACCAAAGATTTCAACCAACGCGGGCATGTGCCATACGTGGATACCACCGGAAGCAACAGGCATTGTGCCGGGGAGGGAAGCGTAATCTTGAGTGAAGAATACACCGCGTGAACGATCTTCTTCTACGTAGTCTTCACGCATGAGGTCTACGAAACCTAAAGTACCAGCGCGATCGCCCTCAAGCTTACCAACGACAGTACCAGAGTGGAGGTGGTCACCACCAGAGAGGCGGAGACACTTGGCAAGAACGCGGAAGTGAATACCATGGTTCTTCTGACGGTCAATTACCGCGTGCATTGCACGGTGAATGTGCAACAGAACACCATTCTTACGGCACCACTTAGACAGGGTAGTGTTAGCAGTAAAACCACCAGTCAAGAAGTCATGCATGATGATGGGAGTCTTGATTTCTTTAGCGAACTCCGCACGCTCAAGCATTTCCTCGCAAGTACCAGCAGTTACGTTGAGGTAGTGACCCTTAACTTCATTAGTTTCAGCTTGGGCTTTCTCAATAGCTTCTTGAACGAACAGGAAGCGATCACGCCAACGCATGAAGGGTTGAGAGTTAATATTTTCGTCATCCTTCGTGAAGTCAAGACCACCACGAAGACACTCATAAACCGCACGACCATAGTTCTTCGCAGAGAGACCGAGCTTGGGCTTAATCGTACAACCGAGGAGAGGACGACCGTACTTGTTGAGGAGGTCACGCTCTACAGTGATACCGTGGGGGTTACCAGCACAAGTCTTGATGAAGGCAACAGGGAAACGGATATCTTCTAAACGAAGAGCACGAAGCGCTTTGAAACCAAAAACGTTACCAACCAAAGAGGTCAAAACGTTAGTGATGGAACCTTCTTCGAACAAGTCGAGGGGGTAAGCAACGAAACAGAAATACTGATTGTCTTCGCCAGGAACAGGCTCAACATTGTAACAACGACCCTTGTAACGGTCGAGGTCAGTAAGACCATCTGTCCATACAGTTGTCCAAGTACCAGTAGAAGATTCTGCAGCAACAGCAGCAGCACATTCTTCGGGGGGAACTCCGGGTTGGGGAGTCATCCGAAAACAAGCGAGTAAATCGGTGTCTTTGGGGGTGTAGTCGGGGGTGTAATAGGTCAGACGATAGTCTTGTACACCAGCCTTAAACCCAGCAGATTTGGTCTGAACCATGCGGTTTTCCTCCAGCAGTAAAAAAAATGCTTATCTTTGCAGACAAATACCAAGTGTCATTATTTGGTTCGAAACTTCAGAAATTTCGACGTTCGCAAAACTGCTGATCAAAACTCTGAAGATCCTAGTCCCATGACTTTCCTTAATCTGTGGCTAATAGTATCACACGGAAGACTTATTTTTGTTTTTTTTATGTAAAAACAGATTGCTTTTGATTTTGAAGCTGATTAGCATTTCTAATGCCTGTAGATCCGTGATTTTGAAGGTGGATTTTATCCATAAAAACAAAAAAAGCTATCACTCACGGAATGAAAGTGATAACTGGATTTTTTTACAGCAGTGGTATTTCCCTAAAGGCTTGACTAAAGCAGGGTAGGGAATCTTGAAAATTGAGTTGTTCGTCAAAAAAGTCTTATTTTTTCAAACTTCATAGTCCTTCACAAACGGACAAAAAATAAATTAATTCTCTACGGAAGTCTAATTACTTTGATTCAGTATTGTTCAGGGGATTGATGGGGTGATTGTTAGGGAATAGGGTCATTAATAGTTGGTTAATATATACTTTGCCGACGACGGGGGCTTTTTCTTCACTAACTGGCTCTTTTACCAAAATTTCGGGAGGCTCTGGAATGCTTATTTTTTGTTCTTCTTTGTCTAAATAATTGTCATCTGCTGATGGTGGTTTGATTTCTTCTGGGGCTGCATTTTCTAGGGGATTTTCTATCGGTGGTTGAGGGGACGGGTTGAATTCTGCTCCCCAAGGATCCTCTGGGGTCTTTCCTTGGTTTTGGGGGAATGGTTCGGTTTTTGGAATATTTTTTTTCTCTGCTTTGTTTTGAGTTGTATTTTGATTTGGCTGATTTTGAGTTGTTTCCCCTGGTTGACGTGAGATGTCGCCTAAAAGGCTGTTGGGGGAAATGACTGTGGTAGCAAGAATCGAAGCTCGAAAAATAGTTGTACCGTAACCAATGCAAGCGTTTTCGCCGATGGTGGAATTGCCAACAATCAGCACTCCTGCACCGATCATCGCGCCTTGGCAAATTTCGATATTGCCTTGGTGGGCTTGGAGGATTGCGCCCATGCCGAGACAAACGCCTGCGGCGATCGCCACATAGCTATCGGCAGCAGCTTGAATGATCACACCGGGAGCAATCACAGCATTAGGGTCAATCCGGACATCGCCACTAACATAAATATCGGAATGAGCAACCGACGCAAAAACCACAACTATCCTCAAAGGGGTGATTGGCTGTAATCACCAGGTTTATTAAACAAAACAAACTCATGTGGACAAAGGGCGAGGCAACGATTTACCTGCCCTTGTCCACAGACAGACGATCCTAAGGACGCTGAATAATCGCTTCGAGTACACGACGTTTCGCAGCACTGTCAACACCAATCAGTTGCACATACTCACCAGCATGATCCTGAAGACAAGCTTCTAAACGACGTAACACTTCGCTTTCTTGACTGCTTTCGATTGTGCCGCAGCTCTTCCAAGATTTCGTTCTAAAACGACGTTTATCAGCATGTTCCGTCGCAATTTTATAGCCCTGCATCAGCAGTGAACGCACTTGTTTCACCACTTCACCACTCAGACCAGCGCTATTGTGGCTGACTCCACCAGAGATGGAATGGGTGTTACTGCTAAAGCTACTCGTCGCAGTACTCTGCACAGCGGCGGCACCAGGACGTTGCACAATGATTTCTGCTGCTCGCGTTTTCGTGTTCGGATCAACGGCGATGAGTTGCACGAATTCATTGGGATACTCAGCGGCAATGGCGTTTAATTTACCCAAAATTTGCTCGGCACTGTGACCTTCAACAAAGCCAGCACTCAACCAAGATTTGGTTTTAAAACGGCGCTGGTTGGCATGTTCGGCGGTAAAGGTACAACCCTGGGCTACTAAACCACGCACTTGGCTGGATATGTCGCCACCAGGATTGACGACTCCCACTGCACTACCACGACTACCATTGCTGCTGCTAGTTGTGGCGATCGCCCCGGACTGACCCGGACGTTGCACAATCACTTCCGCCGCCCGCTGCTTAGTATTGGGATCGACAGCAATAAACTGCACATACTCACCCGGATATTGCGCCACAATACCATTGAGATTCGCCAAAACCTGATCAGCACTGTGACCTTCCACAAAACCAGCGCTTAACCAAGACTTCGTTTTAAAACGACGCTGGTTGGCATGTTCCGCCGTGAAAGTACAACCCTGGGCAAACAGAGAACGCACCTGAGTCACCACATCCCCACCTGTGTTGACAACACTAGCGGTAGCCGTTGACTGACCACTAGGAGCAGACGAGAAAGACGCTCCCCCAGTCGGTGCACTATCACCAGGACGTTGAACAATAATTTCAGCCGCACGCTTCTTCGTATTGGGATCCACAGCAATCAACTGCACATACTCACCAGCACATTGCACGAGCACAGCATTTAAATTGCCCATCACCTGATCAACACTACGACCCTCGATAAAGCCAGCACTCAGCCAAGACTTCGTTTTAAAACGACGCTTGTTGGCATGTTCTGCTGTAAAGGTGCAACCCTGAGCAACAAGCCCCCGCACCTGACTAATGATTTCTCCGTTTACACTCATATTTCCCACCGATTGATGTTCGCTATTATCGTTCTTGTTATTAGAGGAAGACTCGGCAGCCTGTTCACGGAACGACGTGATACAAGCCTTGTTTTCTGCGCACTG
>JBIKYI010000491.1:0-3125 GCA_044355355.1 Limnothrix sp.
TCAAGCAGCGCCTCGTTGATCTCAACGACATGTCTGGCAAAGGCTTTATCAGCATCGGTTACATTCGATAAGCGCTCAACCTGCTGCTGATTAGTGATGATCGCCCCAGAGGGAACGTATTTTCCAGGCGGAATTTCGACATCTTGAATCAAAGCATGCATCATGACAATGCAGCCATCACCAATCCGAGCGTTAAAGACCGTAGACCGGAAACCGATAAAGCAATCATTCCCGACAAAGGCAGGCCCATGCACCAAGGCTAGATGGGTAATACAGGTGCGATCGCCAATCCAGACAGAATAATTCTGACCATCAGCACCGACAACGCGCCCCTGCTCCAAACCGTGGATCACGACACCATCCTGAATGTTCGTAGCAGCACCAATATAAAAAGGCGTGCCCTCATCAGCCCGGATAGAAGTACCCGGAGAGATCAGAACATTTTTACCAACAGTGACGTTGCCAATTAAATTCGAAAAAGAGTGAACATAAGCACTCTCATCAATTTTCGGTTCTGCCAAATCCTTAGACCAAGGAGTTGGGGGAGCCGCTGTACTGCGGACTACCATTAATCAAGCCCTCCTCTGAATGCGTTGATTGCTTATCTCACTACACCTAAAACCAGCAGCCATAAATTTTTAACTTTGGTTTTAACTTCAAAGATTGCCAAAAAGTGAGAAACCGATTTTTTGTGGATAGGATTGCAGCTTCAGAAAACTCAACCTGCATCTTTTTTGCTGTAAAGAGAGCGATTATCTACATTAACCGTATCGATAATGCCAATAACCATCGCGTCAAGGGGACGACCCTCCATCCCCACTTCCGTTCTTGCAGCACCACCACGGCTCACTAAAACCCATTCGTTGATGCCCGCACCCACTAAATCTCCAGCCACCTCATATTTGGGTAGAGGTTGTCCCTGCTCATCAATAAATTGAACGAGTAAAAACTTGATGCCCCTGAGACTTTCGGCTTTGTAAGTGCTGACGACTGTGCCACGAACTTTGGCAATTTGCATGAAAATTTATAACTTAAAATTAAAGAAGACGTTTTAGAGATGGCTTTTTCAAAATTAATCTTTCAAAATTAATGGCTCAACTTAATTTGCAATTAACTTTGAACTGAATTAACTGGAAATTAAACCCTTAAACTCTTCTCAGGGGACGAGGATTAACACTTTCACGGAACTGTTCTACAGCTTCGGTATAGCGAATCGGCAGGACATACTCAAGGTTCTCATGGGGACGAGCAATAATGTGAGTGGAAAGTACTTGTCCACCATTAACACGACCAACGTTCTCGGTACCAGCGCTAACGGAAGCTTGGACTTCAGAAACATCGCCACGAACGATCACGGTGACGCGACCACTACCAATTTTTTCGTAGCCAACCAGGGTAACGCGAGCGGCTTTCACCATAGCGTCAGCGGCTTCAACAACGGCGGGGAAACCAAGGGTCTCCACCATTCCAACTGCAATAGACATTGAGTTTTTCTCCTCTTAACTTTCAAGATCAGTAATTCTGGAACAACAGAGGCTTTGTTTCACCTAGGTTTCACAAGTCCTCTGTCGGAATTTAGTAGGTTCTGAATTGCTCTACTTCTTCGGTGTAACGAATCGGCAAGACGTATTCGAGGTTCTCGTGGGGACGAGCGATGATGTGGGTGGAGAGGACTTCACCACCGTTTACGGACTTCGCTCTTTCGATACCAGCAGAAACGGAAGCTTGCACTTCAGAAACATCGCCGCGAACGATCACAGTTACGCGACCACTACCGATCTTTTCATAACCAACAAGGGTAACGCGGGCAGCTTTTACCATTGCGTCAGCAGCTTCAACAACCGCAGGGAAACCCCGGGTTTCAATCATTCCAACTGCAATAGACATGTACTATTAATCCTCGCTTATCAAGCTAAAAATCTTAAATGTTCAATAATTTAAGTCGATATGCTCATCCGCCGATTTCTCCTTGTTTGGTTAGTGAGGAGATCCTGATGTTTGAGCTAGACTTGCTTTCCTGAGTCCACGCTTGGGGCGCAAAAACCCAAAAGGCTAGGCAATGATAGGTTTCTGGTGTTTACCTTGAAATTCTCTATTTTGCAACAAGCTATGAAGAAGCATAAGCAACTATGGCACCTTTGACAACATAAAGCGTAATGATATTTCGTAATATCGATCTTAAGCAGAGCTGATGTTGATGCTGGTGTTGATTATTGGCTTAATTATTCTTTTGCTACAGAAATCTCGTTTTGTTTGTTCTAGTGATTCTGGGTCTGGTGGATCTGTTCGTTTCGGGGCTGGTCTCGGTCCAGGCGATCGCCAAAAAGAAGTTTCGTCGTCTGTTTTACCAATGATGACACTACCCCAATGGTTGAGCGATGATTATCCCCAAGAAAAAGGATGTGGATTGTATCAATGCGCTAAAGACTCAGCTCGGGGAGACCAATTGTGACTAGGACTAAATCGAAAATGTATTTTAATTCATTTTGATCTGGGACTGGCGCAATTTGGTTTAACGGCGTTAGTTACGACGTAAGCGATTAGCACATTCTTTGACTTTAGAGTGGCAAAACATTTACCAGAGTAATGCTTTTTGCGAATTTCGATAAATTTCGATAAATTCGAAACACAAAAAACAATAGCGAAAAACAGATACTTTTGGGAATGGGTAAGCAATCGACTAAACTTTCTTACAAATGTCTGTCAAATATCCGTCTAAAGATATTGGCGGAATTGAGCTGACCCCATGCAGCTAGCCCCCACATCCTGTAATGATTTGATAGTGCCTCTCAATGAGTGAATTTTTTCTGCAAAATGTATGGTTCGTCCCGATCTACGGCATCATTGGCTCGCTGTTGACTTTGCCTTGGTCGATCGGGTTGATTCGTCGCACGGGGCCGCGTCCCGCTGCCTATATCAATTTGTTTATGACTTTGCTGGGTTTTATCCATGGGTCATGGGCGTTTCGTACTTTATTGCATAGTCCTGCGAGGCAGTTATCACTTGATTGGCTGAATGTGGCGGATTTGCATTTGTCTTTGGTGATCGAGATTTCGCCGGTGACTTTGGGGGCGATGGAGTTGGTGACAGGGATTTGTCTCCTTGCTCAGATGTTTGCTTTGGGC
>JBIKYI010000411.1:0-3568 GCA_044355355.1 Limnothrix sp.
ATAATGGTTGCGATCGCCCCTGGGACAAGTTCGACTACAAATTCCCCCACCAATTCGACCAAGGATTGGCGCTGGATTATGCGGCGCTTGGTCGAGATTGTCGGTGAGGATGGGGTGGTGCGTCGTCGGGAAGAAATTTTGACCTATGAATGTGATGGACTCAGTGCTTACCGTCAACGTCCCGCTTTAGTCGTCCTACCCACAACCACCGAACAAATCGCGGCGATCGCCAAATTTTGCTACGAAGCCGAGATTCCCTGGGTGGCGCGGGGAGCAGGCACAGGACTATCGGGGGGCGCATTACCACTCCAGGACGGCATTTTAGTCGTTACCGCCCGGATGCGTGAAATTTTAAACATTGACCTCGACAACCAACAGATCACCGTCCAACCCGGCGTAATCAATAATTGGGTCACCCAAGCGGTCAGCGGCGCAGGTTTTTACTATGCCCCCGATCCCTCCAGCCAAAGCGTTTGCTCCATCGGCGGCAATATCGCGGAAAATTCTGGCGGTGTCCATTGCTTTAAATATGGCGTGACCACCAACCATGTTTTGCAATTGAAAGTGGTGACTGCCATAGGCGACATCATCACCCTCGGCGGCGTTGTGCCCGAAATGCCCGGATATGATCTGCTCGGCGTGTTTGTCGGGTCGGAAGGAACCCTCGGCATTGCCACCGAAATCACCTTAAAAATTCTCAAAAAACCCGAAGCCATTTGCACCCTCCTCGCCGATTACAGTTCCATCGAAGCAGCGGGAAATTCTGTCGCAGCGATCGTCAGTGCGGGGATTATTCCGGCGGGCATGGAGATTATGGACAATTTCAGCATTAACGCCGTGGAGGATGTCGTTAAACTCAATTGTTACCCCAGGGATGCCGAGTCGATTTTGCTCGTGGAAATTGATGGCATGTCCGAGGAGGTGATTGCCGCTAAAGCGCGGGTTAAGGAAATTTGTCTTGCCCAGGGCGCGAGAAATGTGACGGCGGCGAGCGATCCGGAAACGCGGATGAAACTCTGGAAAGGTCGTAAATCTGCTTTTGCCGCAGCGGGAAATATTAGTCCGGATTATTTTGTGCAAGATGGCGTGATTCCCCGGACGAAACTGGCGGAGGTACTGACGGAAATTGGGCAAATTGGCGATCGCCACGGCTACAAAATTGCCAATGTCTTCCACGCAGGCGATGGCAACTTACACCCGTTGATTTTATATAACAATGCCATTCCCGGCGACCTCGAAAAAGTCGAAGAACTAGGCGGCGAAATCCTCAAACTCTGTGTGAAAAAAGGCGGTAGCATTTCCGGGGAACATGGCATCGGCTCCGACAAAAAAATGTTTATGCGGGATATGTTCAGCGAAACGGATTTAGAAACAATGAGTTATGTGCGTCAGGCTTTTGATCCAAAAACCCTCGCCAATCCTGGCAAACTTTTCCCCACCCCTCGCACCTGTAGTGAATCCGCCAAGATGACTGATGTGAATACTTTCAAAGATGTGGAAATTTTTTAAATTTTTGGAAGAACTTCCTGATCAGACGAACTAATTAAGAACATTGGTCAAAAGTTAAGCTCCCAAAATAATCATTTTGGTATTACTTTATATTTGCTATATAATTGAATCCCAAATTATTACAGTTATTTTTTGAATTTTTGTACCAAATTAACCACTCGCAAAATTCAACAAATTTAGTGTTTTTACAAGTAATTAACAAAATAAATTCCTTTCCGGATCAAATCCTAGGTCATTCGTAAACTTCATCATAATAGTGAGGATTTTACGGTCATGAAACTCAAGTCTTTGTTTAGCTTATTGGTTCTCCCCATTTTGTCTGTGAGTGCCCTCTCTACGTCGGCGATCGCCCAGGAATTTAAACCAAAAGAGGCGGGGGATTTTGTGGTGCGCGTCCGAGGCATTGACGCAATTCCTAATGAAGATGGGGATCTATCGGTTGGTGGTGTTGGTATTGATGGCACTGTAGATCTTAATGATGCCATCGTGCCAGAGATTGATTTCTCCTACTTTTTTACTGAAAACATCGCCATCGAATTAATTGCAGTCACTACAGTTCATGACGTAAAAGCGACTGAATTGCCTGGGGAATTAGATCTCGGTTCTGTGCGATTGGTTCCGCCCACGGTTACTTTACAATATCATTTTATGCCGGAAAAACGCCTCAGTCCCTATGTTGGCGCAGGCATTAATTACACATTTTTCTCGACTCATTCGACAGGAGATGCAACGAGTGTGAAATATGACAATTCCTTTGGGCTGGCGGCTCAAGTGGGTGTAGATTATGCGCTCGCTGATAACTGGTCAGTCAACCTGGATGTGAAGAAGCTGTTTTTGAGTACCGATGCCACGGTTAACGATACGATTAAAGCTGATGTACAGGTTGATCCTTGGATTATTGGTTTTGGGGTTGGTTATCGTTTTTAAGAATGTTTAGTTAATGTTTGGCCACCGTTACTAATCATTGTTTTTTCTGCTAATCACTCCTAATAAACTCGTTGATAATCATGGTGATCGCCACAGTTTTGTGACTTTTCAGACCTGCTGGTTTCTTCTGATTTTAAGAATAAGTTTCAGGATAATTTGGGTTAGTCAGTGGCTAGCTTTTTGTTACTGGATCTCATCTTTAATGGTCGCTTTTAATTATCGTTGACCTTATCAGACTCCTTTGCGGATGTGAAGGATGCTGGTGGGGTCTTTTTCTGGGATTTTTCAGGAAGTGAGTCTCATCCATTAACAAAGAGTCGGGCAAAGAGGGTATTTTAGAAAGCTATTGTTGCGTTTTTGTCTTAGCTTTTTGGTGTTCTATGTTTGCCTCTGCTCAAATGGCGATGCCCTATACTTCGATGTTGATTATTCCGACGGGAATTGGGGCGAGTATTGGGGGCTATGCGGGGGATGGATTGCCGATCGCCCGGTTGCTGTCCCAAGTGTGCGATCGCCTAATTACCCACCCGAATGTTATGAACGGGGCGCAATTATTTTGGCGAATTCCGAATGCCTTATATGTGGAAGGTTACGGGCTGGATCAGTTTGCGGCGGGTCATTGGGGTTTGCAGCCTGTGCGCCAAAATCGGGTCGGGATGATTCTCGATCAGGGGATTGAGCCGGAATTACAAACGAGACATATTCAGGCGGCGGATGCTTGTCGGGCAACTTTGGGTTTGTCGGTAACGGATTATGTCGTGACGGATGCGCCGTTAAATGTGACCCTCAAGGTTTCTGAAGCGGGGATCAGTTGGGGCACGATTGAGAATGTGGGGAGTTTATTACGGGCGGCGGAAAAGTTAATTCACCAAGGTAAGGTGGGGGCGATCGCCGTGGTGGCGAGATTTCCCGATGATGAAGATAGTGAACTTTTAGCACAATATCGACAAGGTTCCGGAGTGGACGCTTTAGCCGGAGCCGAAGCGGTGATCTCCCATTTATTGGTGAAACAATTTCAAATTCCCTGCGCCCATGCCCCCGCTTTGTCACCATTACCGATTGAACCGCATTTATCCCCAAAAGCCGCAGCGGAAGAATTGGGTTATACCTTTTTGCCCTGTGTTTTGGCAGG
>JBIKYI010000376.1:0-3850 GCA_044355355.1 Limnothrix sp.
TAAAGATTTAAATCCGAGCGCATTGGACGAAATATTACTGTATTTAGCGTTTTGTGTTTTGCGGGGCACGGGCTACCGTCATGGGGCTTTTTTGGATGCGGCGGCGACGGCGGCAAAATGTGCGATTTATACGACCTATCAGGAGCAGGATGGCAATCTGCGGATGACGGGGCATTTACATCACATTGAGCCGAAACGGGTGAAGGTGATTGTCAAGGAGATTGAGGATTCGCTGCGGGAAGGGCAGTTATTGAAGATGTTGGGTTCCCAGGAGCCTTCTTATCTGATCGAGTTGCCCTATGTTTGGCAGGAGCATTATCCCCTTGCGCCTGGTCAGTCGCCGATGGTAGGACATAATTTGTCGCTGGAGCATCGGGAATATTTTGAGCAGCGTTTGCCTGAGGGGTTGCCCCATGCTCAGATTGTTAATTCTTTGCAGTTTTCGGATTTGATTGAGTTTCTGCACATGCGATCGCAGGAAAAGTTCCCAGAGGATCGACGGATGCCTTTAAGTGAGGCATTGGCGGAACATATTAAACGTCGGTTACTCCATGCGGAAACGGTGATGCGTTTGGATAATCCTTGGGGAATGCCCTATTACGTGCTTTGTCGCCCGAGCTATGCGCCGGAGGGTGAGGAGGAACGCATCTATACGATGGTGGAGGATACGGCTCGGTATTTCCGGTTGATGCGGGAATGGTCGGAAAAGAAACCGAATGTGATGCGTATTTTTGAGTCTTTGGATATTCCGGAGGCTGATCTACCGGAGGCTCAGGCGGAGTTGGATGAGTTGATGCGCAATTGGGCGGATAAGTACCACAAACGGGGTGAGCGCACGATGGCGGTACAGATGGTCTTTGGTGAAAAGGACGTGTAGTGGGAGTCAATTTCAGTCACTTCATGTTCCCAGGATGAATCCTGCAATGTTGCGGTCATGATTTGTTTCTTTGGTTAGGAGCAAGGGGGTGTCAGCGATCGCCCCTTCACCGCGAGGATAATTCAGGCATAATGATCATCTAATGCTTGTTTCGGTTGCCTAGGGAATTTATGTTGTGTCTGCTCCGCATTGAAAATTTTGCGCTGATTGATCGTCTAGAACTGGATTGGCGATCGGGTTTGATGGTGCTCACGGGGGAGACGGGGGCAGGCAAATCGATTATTCTCGATGCTCTGGATTTGGCGTTGGGGGGCAAGGCGAACACTCGGATGATTCGGACTGGGGGCGATCGTCTACTGATTGAGGCAACCTTTGCGATGACTCCCGATGTGCGTGACTGGTTAGCGGCTCAGGAAATTGACGCGCTGGATGATGACACGGTGGTTTGTAGTCGGGAATTGACCCTGGGTAAAAGCTCCCTGCGATCGCGGAGTCGGGTCAATGGCGTGGTGCTGAATCAGAATTTGATGGGGGAGTTACGGCAATATTTGGTGGAAATTACGGCGCAGGGTCAGACGGTGGAATTGATGATCCCAGAGCGGCAACGGGCTTTGCTGGATAGTTACGGCGGCGCGAAATTACAGAAGCAGGGGGAACAGGTGGCGATCGCCCATCAGTCCTACCTTGCCGCGAAACGATTGGTGGATCAACGGCGTACCTCGGAGCAGGAACGGTTGCAGCGTCTGGATTTGATCAAATATCAATTGCAGGAACTCCACGAAGCCGAACTCGAAGATCCCAACGAACTCGAACACCTCAAACAGGAGGGCGATCGCCTTGCCCATGTGGTGGAATTGCAGCAACTGAGCTACCAAGCCAACCAAATTTTGTACCAAAACGATGGCGGCGATAACCCTGCCGTGGCGGATTTGTTGGGGGATGCCGAAAATTTACTCAAGGAAATGGTGGAGTACGATCCCCAACTCGACAGCATTTTAGAGATGGTGCGCAATGCCCTCACTGAGGTGGTGGAAGCAGGGCATCAACTCAGTACCTACGGTGATAATCTCGAAACCGATCCCGAACACCTTGCCCAAATCGAGGAACGCATCAGGGCACTCAAACAAATTTGTCGTAAATATGGCGCAACCCTAGGGGAGGCGATCGCCTATCGGGATAAATTGCAGGCAGAACTCGACGAACTGACTGGCGGCGGACAATCCATCGACGATCTAGAAAAAGCCTGCGAACTCAAACAACAGACATTAGTCGAACTTTGCGCCGAGTTAAACGCCCTACGCCAAAAAACCGCCAGCAAACTCGAAAAACAATTAACCAAAGAACTCAAACCCCTCGCCATGGAAAAGGTGATCTTTGAGTGCCGTCTGCAACCCATCAAACCCACTGCCACGGGAGCCGATCTCGTCACTTTTTACTTCAGTCCCAACCCCGGTGAAACGGTACAACCCTTAGCAGATATTGCCTCCGGTGGGGAAATGAGCCGTTTTTTGCTTGCCCTCAAAGCCTGTTTTACCGAGAAAAAGAATACCGCTAAAACCCTGGTTTTTGATGAAATCGATGCCGGGGTATCCGGGAAAGTCGCCCAGGCGATCGCCACGAAACTCCACCAACTCAGCCAATTTCACCAAGTCCTCTGCGTTACCCACCAACCCCTCGTTGCCGCCATGGCAGATGTCCATTTCCGCGTCGCCAAAAAAGTCGTTAAACAAAAAGAGAACGGCAAAGAACCCCGCACCATCGTCACCGTCGAACAACTCCAGCAACACCAAACCCGCCGCGCCGAACTCGCCCAACTTACTGGAGGACATGCCGCCGACGATGCCCTTTCCTTCGCCGAATCTCTCCTCACCCAAGCCCAGGAACAAAAAACGAAGGTTATCCAAACCCGATAATTCTGACATCACCGTAAACCACAGTGTGAGCAGGGGGCGATCGCCAAAACCGTCCGTAAAAAATCCAGTTATGGTGACCAATCCATGTGAGTTCCGAAGCAATATGTTAGGGTAAGAGGCTGCGACTACTCGTTCCAGTCTATGGTTGTAGCCTGAGCAGCGACTTTGTTTTGTTTGTGCGAGCAAGACAAAAAAGAACATCAAATTATACACCTAACTAAATTACTGCTCCGATAGGAGTGATCCCCAGCATTGGCGTTGGTCACATCTAGGGGCAATCCAAGCTATGAAATTTAATGAACTCGGTCTTTCGGCTGAAATATTACGTGCCGTCACCGAAGAAAACTATAGTGCCGCGACCCTGATTCAGCAGCAGGCGATCCCGCCCATTCTCCAGGGACAAGATATTTTTGCCAGTGCTCAGACCGGAACCGGAAAAACAGCGGGTTTTACCCTACCATTACTGCAACTATTGAGTGGCGATCGCCATGCCCCCCACAAAGGCAAACGCAACCCCCGCGCCCTGATCCTCACCCCCACCCGTGAACTTGCCATCCAGGTCAGTGATAGCGTCAATACCTACGGCAAATACCTCCCCCTGAGGGCAGTGGTGGTTTACGGTGGCGTGAATATCAAACGACAAATCCAAGGTTTAGAACGGGGTTCCGACATCGTGGTTGCCACACCGGGGCGTTTACTCGACCATATTTCCCAACGGACAGTAGATCTATCCCAAGTGGAAATATTGGTCTTGGATGAATGCGATCGCATGTTAGACATGGGCTTTATCCGGGATATCCGCAAAATTTTGGCGAAACTACCAGAATCCCGCCAAACCCTGATGTTTTCTGCGACCTTTTCCCCAGCAATTCGGAAATTAGCCAGTACCTTACTCCATGAACCCGTACAGATTGAAGTCGCTCCCCGGAATACCACTTCGGAACAGGTAGAGCAGGTGGTGCATCCGGTCGATCGCGATCGCAAACGGGAATTATTGTCCTATCTGATTGGGTTTAATAATTGGCGACAGGTCTTAGTCTTTACCCGCACGAAACATGGC
>JBIKYI010000377.1:0-3847 GCA_044355355.1 Limnothrix sp.
GGGGATTGGAGTCGGGGACGTTCCACTTTACGAGCAGGGGGTCTTGTGGGGGCTGAATTGAGTCCTTCACTGCCGTCGGCGGCATTGTTTCTGTCCTCTCCTTTGGGATGGTGTTGCACGGAAAGAATTTCTTGTTTCTTTTTCTGGGGACGTTGGGGTTTTGTTTTTTGGGCGCTTTTCGATGTGGCGGCTGCGCGGATGTTGGTAGCGTCTTCTTCTGTGATGGTGCTGCTATGGCTCTTTGCCGAAATGGAGAGTTCTTCACAGATTTCTAAAATATCTTTGTTGTCGAGACTCAGCTCCTTTGAGAGTTCGTAAATTCTAACTTTGCCGTTATTCATTCAATAATGTCCTTTCCTAGATATTTAATATTTGAGATGGTGGGAGTGGGGGTTGGTTGTGGTGCTTAGAATTAAGGAAGGCTTTGTCCTCCTGTGGTGTTGAATATTATTGAATTTTGGGTTTTATGGGGATATTTGTGGTGGGGGTGATGGGAGAATTTTGATTTCTTATTTGTTGTTTTATTGGTTTTTTAAATTGATAACGAGGGGATCAGCCTTTTATTTAATTGATCGTATATTTCAGGATGAATTGTCTGTTTTAGCGATCGCCCAAGTTGGTTTTTCCGTCGGGCGAGGTTCAGACAATCCTGGTTAGGACAGAGGTAAGCAGATCGTCCCATACCATAATCTAATTGTACCGTTCGAGATGGATAGACCCTCACGACTCGCCAAAAAGTTTCCTTGGGAGCCACTCGTCGGCAGGCAACACAGCGTCGATGATTGGGCTGCTTCATGATGGTAACAGGGGCGATCGCCTTGTTTCTCCTTTACCCTTACCCCAGATCCTATTCCTCTTCGGAACGAGATTCAACCGTTTCGACCGGATCAAAGGAATCCGCCTCAAAGGTTTTCTCCTCAGGGAAAGGTTCAGATTTTGACTCAGGGGGAGCTGCCTGACCTGCTGCCGCTAGGGCTGCCTGCTCCTCTTCGTATTTTTGACTATCTTTAATGTCAATCTTCCAACCTGTGAGCCGTGCCGCCAGTCGCACATTTTGCCCCTCCTTACCGATCGCCAAACTGAGTTGATTTTCTGGAACCAGCACGATCGCCTGGCGTTCCTCCGCATCAAAGAGGATCACCCCATCAACCCTTGCCGGACTGAGGGCATTGGAAATATAAGTCGCAGGATCAGGCGACCAGCGAATCACATCGATTTTTTCCCCCCGTAACTCATTGACCACCGCTTGGATCCGTGATCCCCGCGCCCCAATACAAGCCCCAACTGGATCCACATCCCGCTCAATCGTATCCACCGCAATCTTTGTGCGGGGTCCCACATAACGCGTGGGGGGATTCGCCTCCCGTGCGACTGCGACAATGCGAACAATCTCCTCTTCAATTTCTGGCACTTCATTGGCAAAGAGATAAACCACCAAATCCGCCGCTGAACGGGAAACAACAAGCTGTGGCCCCCGGTGGGAACCTTCCTTCACTTTCTTCAGATAAACCTTAAAGGTCGCATTGGCACGGTAATTATCATTGGGTAACTGTTCCCTTCTGGGGAGTTCCGCCTCGGTTTCCGGCTGACCAAAGGCGCTGGTCACTGCCATGATCACGGAGTGCCGTTCAAAGCGCAGAACCCTCGCTTGGAGAACTTCTCCTTCTAGTTCCTGGAATTCCTCCTGCACGAGTTTACGTTGTTGATCCCGCAATTTTTGCAGCAGCACTTGCTTGGTCTGGATCGCTGCCATGCGCCCAAAGTCGTTTTGTTCTGGGGTGACATCGAGGATGACGGAATCACCAAGTTGCGTCTCTGATGCCACTTCCTGCACTTCCGAGAGGGCGATTTGATGGTCTGTATTATCCACTTCTTCGACGATTAATTTGGTAGAGAGGACTCTAAAGCCTTCGTCTTCTAGATCCAGTTCCACTTCGAAATTGGCAAAGTATTCTTCGTCAAAGGGGGTGGCTTGATCCAGGGTAAGGGAACGACGATAACGTTCGTAACCTTTGAGTAATGCTTCGCGCAGGGCATCTTGGACGGCGCTTTGGGGCAGGTTGTGGCGATCGCTAATTTCTGCAACAAGTGCGCCCAAACCAGTGAGATTAACAAGAGACATAGAAGTTTAAGGAAAATAAAAAATTAGAGTAATGAGCCAAAGCTCAATCGTGAGGTAGATATTGCTTAACGTTGTTGGTCGTCTAATTGAACCTTGGCAATTAAATCTCTGGGAATGGCGATCGACTTGCCTTTTTGACTGATATGAACGGCATCCTCATCTCTCTGTTGTAGATTACCCAGCCACTCTTTTTTGTCTTTAAAAGGAGCATAGGTTTTAACAATTACGGGAAAGCCACGGAAAGCGATGAATTCTCGATCCATTGTTAAGGCACGAGTGGTTCCCGGACTAGATACTTCCAGAACGTACGCACCTGGGATTAGGTTTTGGGCTTCCAGGTAGGGATCAAATTGACGACTGAATTGTTCGCAATCTTCCAATCCTGTATCCTGCGATAAATTGCGAATGTCAATTCTCAAGACAGGGGGTGATTGGTTGGTTTTAAAGACTACATCTACGACCTCTAAACCTAAGCTAGTTGCTATGGGTTCGGCGCAGGCGACAATCTCAGGAATCAAGGGATGGGCCATGGCACAAATAGACAACAAAAAAAGCGGGGCATGCCCACTTCAAAACATTTTATCGGGGTAAAACGTAGCGGAAAGCTCTCACTACGCACATTATTCTAGCATCGTCTTGGGAAATAAAAAAATCCTAGCCACCCCAAGGACAGGAGTTTGGTCATTGGGGAACAACCTATCCCATCAATCTTTTTTGTGATCTACAGTCAAACTCACCGTTTCGTTGTATCATGAAAGACTGTAAATTTTTGAAACCATTTGTCTATTTGGGTTCGGAGGCTTCCTTGGCAGAAAGATTTCTCTTAAAGGTTCTTTGGTTGGATAAAGATGTGGCGATCGCCGTCGATCAGGTAGTTGGAAAGGGTACAAGCCCCCTAACTGCGTATTTTTTCTGGCCCCGCAACGATGCTTGGCAGCAATTAAAAGATGAGATGGAAGCTAAGCACTGGATTTCTGAGGCGGAGCGCATCGACGTGCTCAACCAAGCAACAGAAGTAATCAACTACTGGCAAGAGCATGGTAAGAAGACCAGCATGGCTGAAGCTCAGACTAAGTTCCCTGCCGTTGCCTTTAGTGGTAGTAACTAGCTATTGCTAACACCATTAGTCATTACTTCGCTCTTTGTTCTTTAATTTCTATAATTTTTATTTTTATTAATTAAATTTGCATTGCAAAAAAGGCAGTCCACTGGGGCTGCCTTTTTTATTGATCGGATTGATTGAATTTAATTGTAATTGGCTTATCTACCCTGTTTTTTCTGGTGAAATCTAGGGTAAATTTGCCTAATTTATCGTAATTCCGACTGGACTAAACATAGATTTAGCTTGTGAGTGGTTAGTTAGAAAAACTAAACCATACCGCCCGCTGCCATGAGTCTCGCTCTGGTGCGTTTGAATTCTTGACGAGCATCGAAATAAGCCTTGCCATTCTCACTGCTGGTATTTTCGAAGGTGGTTTTTGCCGCCTCAAAAGCCTTGCGAGCTTCTTCGAGATCAATATCAGCGCCTTTTGTTGCCGCATTCACGAGGACTTTGACAACATTCTCTTCAACTTCAGCGAAGCCATCGGTAATGGCAATATTTTCCCAGTCGTTAGTGCGAATACGCAACACGCCGGATTCGAGGGCAGTCAACAAAGGAGCATGTCCAGATAAGATCCCGACTTGACCAGAGCTACTGGGTAGAATGACCTCTTCCACACTGTC
>JBIKYI010000421.1:0-3476 GCA_044355355.1 Limnothrix sp.
CTTTGGCAAGAGATGCATCCCAAGACGAAATTTTGAGTGCTTATGCTGATGTGTTGGAACCCTATATGGCTGCCAATGGTTATCAGACTGCTGATGTGGTAAATATTCATGCTGGCATTGAAAATTATCCGGCGATTCGGAATAAATTCTTGGCGGAACATACCCATTTTGAGGATGAAGTGCGTTTTTTTGTGGAGGGGAAAGGACTATTTTGGTTCAATCTTGAGGGACAATCTGTGTTTAATGTTTGCTGTGAGGCGGGGGATTTAATTTCAGTTCCTCAAGGGACAAAACATTGGTTTGATGCGGGGGCAGTGCCGAATGTCAAAGCGATTCGTATTTTCTCGAATACTGAGGGTTGGACTCCACTTTATACAGAGTCAAATGTTGAGCAAGATTATCTACATATCTCCCTATAATTCGTTCTATGATGCGTTTAATTTTGACTGATATCGAGGGCACAACGACTTCTGTAAGTTTTGTTTTTGATGTGTTGTTTCCTTATTTTCGTGAACGGGTGCAATTGCTTGGCGATCGCCTAAATGATCCAGCTATTGCGCCAATTTTGCAGGAAGTGAAGGAGATTGTCCAGGCAGAAAATGGTCTGACTCTGGATGCTCAGGGAGCGATCGCCCAACTCCATCAATGGTCAGTAGAAGATCGCAAAATTGCCCCTTTAAAAGCGTTGCAAGGTCTCCTCTGGGAAGAGGGTTACAAACAAGGAGATTTTCAGGGACATATCTATGCAGATGTGCCGCCCAATCTCGAAAAATGGTCGCAACAGGGATTACAATTGGGGGTCTATTCTTCCGGTTCGGAATATGCCCAAAAATTGTTATTTGGTTATTCTGAATATGGCGATTTAACCCGGTATTTTAGTTGGTATTTTGATCTGAAGGTGGGTCAAAAAAGAAGTCCAACCTCCTATCAGGAAATTGCCAAACTCACGGCGATCGCCCCGGCAGAGATTTTATTTTTGTCAGACATTGAAGCGGAATTAGATGCGGCTCAGGAAGCGGGTTTGCAAACCATTCAATTAGTTCGTGAAGGAACAACTGCCTCGACCAAACATCAAACCGTTTTAAGTTTTGATGAAATTTCAGTTACAGGTTAATAACGACTAACAAGTGGGGTTAACGATTAGAAAGGTTTCGTTGCTTGCAATAAACCATAACGAATTAAGCCACGGCGAAAACCACTTTTCATCAAATCAAGAGCTAAGGCTCCCTGTACCGTTTTCCAACCCGCTTTTAACACCCCCACAATGGCGCTCGGTGTAATGGCGGAATCAATCACCTGATCCCAAAATGGCGCAACGGCAGTAGACCAATCGGCGGTCGTAATATTTTCTAAACCACATTCGTTGGCGATCGCCGCATAATCCGGCAGAGAAATCACATAGGGCAGACAATACACCCGATATAAATCCTCCAGATGTTTTTGCTCCTGGGGCGTGAGACTACCTGCCACAGAATCCGTGGGGCGATGGCACCAAGTCGCCATTAATAATTTGCCGCCGGGCTTCAGGACACGGGTACATTCCTGGAGAAATTGCCGTTTGTTGGGCATATGCTCCCCACTTTCCAGCGTCCAGACCAGATCAAATTCCCCATCCCGAAACGGCATATTGAGTGCATCTGCCACCTTAAATTCAGCCCGTTCCTGCAAACCCTGCTCTGCCGCCCGTTCCGTTGCCCGATTTGCCTGCACCGGCGAAAGGGTAATCCCCACGCCCCTTGCCCCAAACTTCTCCGCCAGATATAAAGTACTACCACCAATGCCACAGCCCACATCGACAAAATTTTCCACCTGGGTAACTTTGCCCCAAGCCAAAAATTCTTCAATTAATTCAATCTGAGCTTGGCGACGGTTTAGTTGTCTCGTGCCCCCCTGACCGTAAAAGCCATGGTGCATATGTTCGCCCCAAATCGACTCCCAGAGGGAACTCGACTCGTCATAAAATTCGCGGATCTGCTGATAAAGCTGTGATGACATATCTAGTGGATGAATGATTGAATTTTTTTACTGAATTCTTCGTATTGGATTAAAAGCTGTACCCAATAGGGCGGGCGTGGGAGGGGATTACCAAGGCGATCTAACATTAACAACGCCCCTAAATGCACCACGAATAGGTATAACACACTGTTCAAGATCAGCATGGCGATCGCCCTGATGAATGTCTAGATCCCTCCCCCCTGAAGGAGAAGTGCTAGAATCAGCGGCAAGATTTTAATAAAACTTTAAAATCACGCATTTTCAAAGTACAAGCTAATTACAAACGGTAAAAGTACACATTCAATAACGTGTTAATTACGCGTGCGTATCGTTCCTTATTTAGTGAGTCTGTTCTATGTTTCAGCATCTGAGAGTTGCAACGGCTGGTTCGCTGATCGTGCCACTGCTCTGGTTACTGAGTGGTTGTAGTTGGGAAAAACAGAGTAATGCCCAGCCCTATGGTGGTGCGGGTCAAGAGGAACAGCCGCCCCTAGTCGATGTGGCGATCGCCACCAGTAGTGACAAAACCGAGGAAATCCTGAACTACACGGGCACGACGAAACCCTTAAAAACAGTGGTATTGCGATCGCGGGTGGAGGGACAACTACTGGCATTAAATGCAGATGTAGGGCAGCCTGTGCAGCAGGGGCAATTGTTAGCAACAGTAGAAGCAAATGTATTGACGACAGAGGTAAATGAAGCCAGGGCAGAGTTGGCAGCAAGGCAATTTGAGGTAAAGGAAGCAGAGTCAAAATTGGCGGAGGTGAAAGCCCAAGTCGCCCAAAATCAAGCCAGCCTCAAACAAGCCCAAGCGGATGCCCAACGGTTTAAAAATTTAGCCAATTCAGGGGCGATCGCCATCCAGCAGGCAGAGGTTGCAAGTACGAATCAGGACACCGCCGCCCAGATTTTAAAATCCAGTCAGGAACAGGTTGCCACCCAACAACAGGCGATCGCCGCGACCAAACAACGGGTTGCCGCCCAACAAGCGATTTTGGCACAGGCACAGGAACGCTTAACCTATACCAAAATCCTAGCCCCCCAGAACGGTGTAGTCTTAGCAAAAAATGCCGAGGTAGGCGATATCTTACAGACAGGACAAACCCTACTGGAAATTGGCGATCTCAGTGCTATCAAGGTGGAGGTGCAAATTTCCGACCGGGATCTCCAAAATTTTGCCCCTGGGAAACAGGTACAGGTGCAACTCGATGCCTTTCCCAGCGAAAGTTTTAGCGGACAGGTAACCCGCATTTCTCCCGTCGCCGATGCTGCAGCCCGATTAATTCCCATCGAAATCACCATCCCCAATCCCAACGGCAACATTGCTAGCGGTCTATTGGCACGGCTAAGTCAAGGGAGCACCACCTCACCCACCACCAGCGTCAAAATTCCCGTGAGTGCCCTAAAAGTCGGACAAACCAAAGGGGATCACATTTTTGTGCCCATCACCCAAGGCGACACCACCACGGTGCAAATCCGTT
>JBIKYI010000295.1:0-4533 GCA_044355355.1 Limnothrix sp.
GGTAGAAATTCTCTCTGGCTTAAACCCCGGCGAAAAATATATTCTGCAAGGCGATCGCCCCCTCGAAACCGGACAAACCGTGCGCCTCAGCCTCCTCTCCGACTCCTAAGCCCTTACTTCTTCCCCATTACTCCTTACCCATAACGCCCCATGACTACTCCTCCCAAAGTTAGTCTAACCACCCTTGCCATCCGCCGTCATATTGGCACGCTGATGTTGGCGATCGCCGTTGTGTTTCTAGGGTTTTACTCCCTCTTTCAGATGCCCGTCGATCTGCTGCCTTCGATTACCTATCCCCGCATTGGGGTGAGGGCAGATGCCGAGGGCGTTGTGCCGGAGGTTGCAGTCAATGAAGTGACCCGTCCCCTAGAGGAAGCCCTGGCTGCCACGGAAGGAGTCACCCAAATTTTTTCCCAGACGCGGGAGGGACGCATCAGCATTGATCTGTTTTTTCAGCCGGGAGCCGATGTGGATCAAGCCCTTAATGATGCCAATGCCACCCTCAACCGCGCCCGCAGTTCCCTCCCCGATACCATTGGGCAGCCCCGTCTGTTTAAGTTTGACCCCTCCCAATTACCCGTTTATGAGATGGCGTTAACCTCCAGCATCCTTGATCCTGTGGCGTTGCGAGTCTTTGCCGACGAGGAGTTGACGCGGGAATTAATCCGGGTGCCGGGGGTTGCCAATGTGGATGTCACTGGGGGCGTTGAGGAAGAAATTCAAGTTAATTTGGATCTCAAACGTTTACAAGCCTTGGGTCTGGATATCACCGATGTGCTTAATGCCCTCCGCGATCGCAATGTAGATACATCGGGCGGCTTGCTGCGGGGCGGTAATACGGAATCATTAACTCGTCTGGTGGGTCAATTTAAAAATGCCGATGAATTGTGGACTCTCCCCCTCGAAATTGGCTCGAACGAAAATCCCCAAATCATTACCCTGTCGGATGTTGCCGAGATTAATGATGGCATTGCCGAGCAACGGTTACTGGTGACCCTCAATGGTCAACCCGCCGTAAAGGTCAGTGTGCAAAAACAACCGGACGCGAATACAGTGACGGTGGTGGATGGGGTCAAGGCAAGGCTCGCAGAATTGCAGCAATCGGGGTTGATGCCTGCGGATCTGGAGATGACGGCAACCCTCGATGAATCCAGCTTTATTCGTAATTCCATCAGCAATGTGGCAGTGTCTGGTTTAACGGGGGCAGTCCTCGCGGCGATCGCCGTGCTGTTGTTCCTCGGTTCCTTGCGCCAGACGATCATTATTGTGTTGGCGATTCCCTTGGCAACCCTCACCGCCATTATTTTGATGCGTGCCTTTAACCTCTCCCTGAATGTCTTTAGCTTGGGGGGTTTGGCTTTGGGAGTGGGGATTGTGGTGGATAACTCCATCGTGATGCTCGAAAATATTGCCAAGACTGCAACGGCTCCTTCGCTGGGCAATGGCTCTAGGGGCAAACTGCGGCGGCAAGTGGAACAGAGTAGTCAGGAATTGGAATCGGCATTGTTGGCATCGACCACGACGAACCTCGTTTCCGTTGTGCCTTTCCTGCTTATCGGTGGGTTCTTGGCGCTCATTTTTAGTGAATTGATCCTCACCATCAGTTTTTCCGTGGCGGCATCCTTGGCGATCGCCCTGACCATTGTGCCGTCGTTATCCTCGCGATTATTAAGTATTCGTTGGTCGAGTCAACTGCAAAACACTGCACCTATCCGTTTATTTGGGGCAGGTTTAAACCAGCTCACGGAGCGTTATAGTCAGGTTTTGGATTGGGCGCTCAATCGGAAAATCTTGGTTTTGGTGGCGGCGATCGCCATTTTTGGGGGCAGTAGCCTATGGATGGTGGGCGAGTTACCCCAGGAGATTTTGCCGCAAATTAATACGGGGAAAGCCAGTCTATTTGCCCGTTTTCCATCGGGAACCACCGTCGAAGAAAACCGCAAAGTGATGGCGGCGATCGATCAGATTTTGCTCGAACAGCCCGAAACAGCCTATGCCTTTACCACCTCCGGCGGTGCACTCTTCGGGAATATCACCGTCAACAATGCCCTACAGGGTTCCAGCACCATTACCCTCAAACCCGGCAGCGATTTATTAGCCTATGTGGATCGGGTGAATGGTCTGATTCGCCAAAAGATTCAGGTGATTGGTCTACGGTCAAGAATGATAGCAGACTCTGTGCGGGGTCTCATTCTCAGTAATTCCCCCACCAGGGAAGATATCGATGTGGTGTTGCAGGGCAGGGATACCCAGAGTCTAGAACAAGCCGGGGAAATCGTCATGGCAGCCCTAGAGGCAAACGCGACCCTCGCTGAATATGAACCCGATGCCGCTCCACCCCAACCAGAGGTACAAATTCGCCCCGACTGGCAACGAGCCACCACCCTAGGTTTATCCGCCCAGGAAATTGGCGATACAATCCGCACGACCATTGATGGCTCTGTGCCCACCCAACTGCAACGGGGCGATCGCCTGATCGATATCCGTGTGCAACTCCAACCCCGCACCATCCAAGACCCCAGCCAATTGCGGAGTATTCCCCTCTTTACCGAAAATCAGCAACTGGTGAAATTAGGCGACCTTGCCGAGATCACCTCTGGCGATGCACCGGGGGAAATTCAGCGGATTAACCAGCGACAAATTTTGCTGATTGAGGGGAGTTTAACGGAGGGAGCTAGTTTAAGCGCAGCCCTTGCCGAAGTAGATGAAATTTTTGCCGATTTAGAACTACCAAAAGGCGTGACCCGGATGCCCAGTGCAGCGGCAGCAACCAATAATCAACTGCAATTTGCCCTGAAATTATTAGGGGGTATGGCGGCTTTTCTCGTATTTGTGGTGATGGCAGTGCAATACAACTCCCTCATCGATCCGCTGGTGATTATGTTGACGGTTCCCCTCGCGCTGGCGGGTGGCATTTTAGGCTTGTATGCCACAGAAACGGCGATCGGTGCAACGGTCATTGTCGGGGCTGTGTTACTGGTGGGCATTGTGGTCAATAACGCCATCATCATGGTGGAACTCGCCAACCAAATACGGGAAGGCGATCGCCTCTCCTACCGTGCCGCCATCCTCGAAGCCGCTCCTCAACGGTTACGACCCATTTTAATGACCACCATTACGACGGTTCTAGGGTTATTTCCTTTGGCGCTGGGTATTGGTGAAGGCTCAGAATTTCTACAACCCCTCGGCATTGTGGTGTTCTCTGGATTATCTCTGGCAACGGTTTTAACGTTATTTGTAATTCCCTGTTTCTATACCCTGCTCCATGAAATGGGTCGTCCCCCTCGCCGTAAGCCTCGCCCTGTCGTTGTGCAAGAAGACCTACCGCTCAACGTTTAAACATTTAAAGAGAGCAAGGGGCGATCGCCTGAAAAACTATTGCCTAGCCCTCATTGATTTGATTCTGCTTATTCTTCGTATTCAATTAAAACCTGTACCCAATAGGGCGGGCGCGGGATGGGATTACCGAGGCGATCTAACATTAACAACGCCACCAAATGCACCACGAATAGGTATAACACACTGTTCAATGCCAGCATGGCGATCGCCAACAATTGGATAAACAACAAATTCGGCTGTGCCAACAAACCCAACCGCAAAAAAATCCAATCCGCCAACTCCGAAATCTGCGAGATCACATAAACCCACAGATCTTCCCCCAGCAAAATCGACAATAACCACACCCGAAAGAAAAACCCGAACGTTCCCAACAAGGCACCCAGGGCGATCGACCATTCCCAACGCACCTGCCGCGCCCACATCCAGCCCAACTGCACCCCCATGAACCCATAGGGAATCACGTAAATAATGCTCAGGGTCGGTCCCATCAAAATCGACAACAATAGACCCGTCACTAACGTCCCCATCCAAGCCGCCCGCGACCCCCACCGTAAAAACACCAAGGCGATCGGCAACGGAAAAAAGAGCCGCAACAAAGGTCCCAGGGGAAAATAATAATTGATCAGCCAAATCAGACTAGCCGTACTCGCCAAAAAAGCCGTTTCCACCAACACAAGAGTACGACGGTGCTGGCTCGGCGGTGTCGGGGTTGGCACAGCAATCACATCAGCCACACCCGAACCAGACGAATCATCTAGCTCCCCAAGGTCAACCCAATTGGGTTCATTCGTCCCATCCACCGATTCAGAGTAATGTTCAGTCACAAGTAGCGATTATATTGACAGTTATTTGACAGTCAGTTAGGGAGTCATTAATTAATCATGTCGTCAAGGGCATTGATATCCGGGATACAGAGGGTATCCGCCGTCCGTTTAATCAGACCCTTCTTTTCTAATTTCGTGAGCACCCTGGTCACCGTTTCCCGTGCCAAACCACTCAGACTACTCAGTTCACGGTGGGGTAAGTTCGGCATTTCCAGACCTTCTTTACCCGTCGGTTTGCCCTGACCATCCGCCAAAAACAAGAGGGTATCTGCCACCCGTGACACACTATCCGCTTCCCGCAGCCGTAAACGACGGTTAACCTGCCGCAGACGCTTTGCCATCAGTTGCGAAAGACGCACACCAGCCAGGG
>JBIKYI010000242.1:0-5188 GCA_044355355.1 Limnothrix sp.
CCATAGATCAATTCCACAAAATCCTGGGCAGGGATACTACAAATCTTTGTCGGGGTCAGGGTAATTACATCTGTTGAGCGGGGGACTTCATCAAGGGCAGCCATTTCGCCGAACAGTTCACCACGACCCAGAATATTAAGGGTAATCTCTTTCCCATCAAGGTTGTAGGTCCGAATTTTTGCCCAGCCATCCAAAATGAAGTAGACTGAGCCACCCCAATCGTTTTCAAGCAAAATGACCTGATTAGCCGGATGTGTTCGAGTAACAACATGACTAGCTGATTTTTGGAGACTTTCCTCTGGCAGACCTTGAAAGAAAAGGGCTGAATCGATTAATTCTTGAAAATCGTTATCGAGTTCTCGATTACCGTAACGGTCGTCCATAATCTTGCGGGGGTCAATGTCGTTAAAATCTAGATGTTTAATCAGCAATTACATTTAACTATACATTAGGGTTTAGTGATGCAACGCTTGAAAATAGCTTTCACTATAGTCTTTCCTGGGTGTTTGTGTATTTTATCGATTGTCTAAAACAGGTTTTTCGGAAATTTCGTGCATTGTTGTCTCTTTTTAGGGAACCGTAATGGGTCGATCCTGGCGACTGGTTTGACACATAGATTAACAGTCTTGAAAAGTTTTGATGATCTTCTCGGGTTTAAACTTTATGATAAACATGCCAATCATTATTTTGGGATGATTGATGGCTCTAATTCTGGACAGGTTACTACTGTGAACTTTGCAACCGATTTACCGCCCCTCATTAATGACTTAGAACGGGTGAGCCAACTCCCCGAGACGAGTGATGTTGAAGTGCTTCAGCAGCAGCTTTTACATCGACAGGAGGTCTTGCTGAAGGTCAAGGATTATTTGGTGTTCCTCTATGATCAGGGGGAGGGCAGTGGCAATGCTCTGGCTTCGTCCTCTGTGGGCGGGGTGGAGGCGATCGCCAATGCGGTGATCCAGGAATTACAACTGAAACGAACGGAATGGGTCGCGCCGATCAGTCAGGAATTAGATCAGCTCCATGCCCAGAAACAGATGCTGGAGCGGGACGTTTATCGACTCAATCAGCAGTATCGAACGATTTTGGAGCAGTTTCCGCAGCAACTGTTGTCCCATTTTCAGGATCTATTGCAAACTCAACTGGGTAAGGCGGTGGAGCTGTTCGAGCAGCGCTTACGGTACATCAGTTCGGTGACCCACTCAATGCCGGGTTTCGAGGATGCGGGTTTTGCGGCGAGTGAGGCGCAGTTAGAGGGGGAAAGATCCCAGGCGGAGCATCTCCAGGCTGTGCACCAGCATTTGGATCAATCCCTGTCGAGTTTAGACAGTACGATTCGGGCAGTCTTTTCGACGCTAGAACAGGACATTGCCGCCTATCAAATGTCCCTCACTGACAATTTACGGCAGTTACATGGTCTCCAGTCTTCCCAAGCGACCAGTGTAGTAACGACGGTGGATGAGCCAGTGGTCACCGAGCCGGAAGCTGCGCCTGTGGTCATTCCGACCCCTGAAGCTCCAGAGGTTGCAGCCCTTGTGGAGTTGGAAGTTCCAGCCCCCCTAGAGGAGATGACCAATACACCGTTACCGGAAACAGAGCGGTTATTTGCGGAGAATGATTTTAGTTATCAGGAGTCTGACTTTGAACCCGAATTTGGGACAGAGGGTGAAACACCTGCCATGTCGGTGGCTGAAGTGCCAGCAGAGGATTCAGTACGGGAAGATTATCTGGATTTTGCGGCTTCGGTGACGGAGGAGGGTCTATTTGGGGAACTCAATGGGCTTGAGTCGGATGGGGCGATCGCCTCAGAAGAGACCTCTGCGCCAGAAGATCTCCCCGTGGAATCATTCCTCTTTGGTGATCCGGTCAGCCCACCACCAGAACCCTCCGTAGAACCGGAAGAGCGTCTTGACCTCCAGTCTATGCTTGGTAGTACCGACACCTCATCAGCAGAAGCTCCGGAGACGGAAAGTGCCACGGTAAAGACGATTCAACTGTTGACGGATCTCTTGGAAGATGGCTCTTTAAATGCCCAGGAAACTGAAGAAGAGGAGGAGGATAGCTCCGATCTTGATGGGTTAGATCTGGAATTGGAGGGGCGAGTGATTGAGGATCTGAATCCCGATTTTGAGGAAGAGGAGGAGGATATTGCGATCGCCACGGTGACGGTGCTTGACCCAGACAAAATGAGTCAACTGGCTGAGGATTTATCGCAATTTGAAATGAGGATGACGAGTCCTAGTGAACCGATCGATGTAGCAGCGACGGAAACACCGAGTGAAGCAGAGAATCCTTGGGATGACAGTGCGCAACCGGAAAATCAGTCGGAGTCATCGTAAATTGCATCCATGAATCAACAGTGGTATCTGGGCTTGGATATTGGCACTTCCCATCTGGGGGCTGTCCTGGTTAATCGTGATCGCCAACAGCAATATCCCTTGTATTGGCAGCAGGGGGATCAACCGTTATTCTCCTTGCCGATGCTGGTTTGTGGCACAGGCAATCCGGCACAACCCTGGCAAATTGCTCTGGCAGCGGGGCTAGTGGCAGGACAATCCCTGGAAGGATGGAAGCCTTTTCTACGGTTGGCTCCCTATTATGACGATCGCCAGGGGGCTTGGTATCCCACTTTGCCCTGGGTCAATAAAGAAGAATTACCCCTGAAATCCGTGGTCGATGCCCTGACCTTCCTGTTGCAGGTGGTGCGTGACCAGAGCCAATCCCAGGAACTTTCCCCTCTGAAGGTGCGGGATATTCTTGTGAATTTACAGGGGGTGATCGTCAGTGTGCCCAGCGAGTGGGATGACACCTATCGCCTGAATATTCGGGAAGCCTTACGGCGAGCAGAATTGATCCAAGATGGTGCGGCGGTGGTATTTGTCCCGGAGGCGATCGCCACCCTCCTCGGTTTCCAAGCCCAACTCCCCCACACCGAAGGGGAAACCCTAGTGATCCATAGCGGCGAAAGCCATACGGATCTCGCAGTGGTGGATTTACCCGCCTATTTCCCCCAACTCCATGCCGGACAGATCCACAGCCATAGTTTCGATTATGGTGGTATCGCCCTCAAGCAGGATATCCTCTGTCAACTGATCTATCCCCAATGGCTGCCCCACCTGGCTGATACTCTGAGCACCTTGGCGAAAACCATGCCCCGTGCCGGAGAAATCGATCTGGAATATCGTTTATTGGCGGCTTGGCAATGGCGTAACTCAGCCGTGGGGCGATCGCTCCTCCAGGCAGCCCACCAAACCAAACAACTCCTCCAGAAGCGCGAAAAATTTGCCGCCCATTTAGGTGACCAGGAATGGCAAGTGTCCCGCATTGAGCTAGAAAAAAAAGTTATCTACCCTTTCCAACAGCAACTGAACCAACAAATTAATCATTTATTTGCCGTCGCAGGAGTGACCTCTCCGGGCATTCAACAGATCATTTGCAGCGGATCCAATCTCGACTATTGCTGGTCATTTCTAGAACCTTGGCTCCACCAAAAATTCCCCCAAGCGGAACTCATTCGCGATCAAACCCCCCCGGTGGTTAGTCGCGTGGCGGTGGGCTTAGGTTTGGTTCCCCTGATTCCAGAGATTGTCGATGCGGATCAACATCGCTACCACGATTATCTATTGTTGGGAGCCTTGCTCAAAATTGCCCCCCCGGATCCGTTCACTCTAGAAACGCTCCATCGTCTCTTACAAACAGAAGGCATTAATACCCGCAGTTGTGGCGATCGCCTCCAAGCCCTATTACTCAGCCAACGACCCGCCGGACTTGCCCCCGATCTAGATGAACAACAGGGGAATGTTTTTTGTCAATATCCCCTAGCGAATACCCCAGCCTCAGCCCTTTGCTGGCTAGATGACCAGGGACAATACCACGTCCACGAAGCCCAACGGGAGCATCTGCGTCAACATTTACAGGCACTCACCCAGAGCTATAGCACAGAACTCGCCGAACCCTATAGTCTGCCCTTTGGGCGATCGCCCCTGCAAATTACGCCAACAGCCTAGCTTTAAAACCCCAAATTAGTTTCTAATTCCCTGGAGCCGGGGGTTTTGTGGTTGTTGTGCTATCCGTTGTCGCATTATTGTTGATTGTGCCATTCGTTGTGCCACTGGTCGCTTTCCCAGTACAAAGAGCCTCAAGCTTACTGGTAATCTCCAGTTCCGGTTCCTGTTGGGCAGCCACATTTTTGAGGGAACTCCAACCACGATTACCGACGGTGATCTTTTTCACGGTCGCACTTAAAGTCGTGGGAGGCACTTGGGAACCCAGTTGACAAACCTCCAGGAGCAGTTGATTTTCGGGGTTAATTTCCTGAATCCGCACCACAGTCCCCCCCGGAATCCATAAAGTGGGTGCAGCATCGGCGATCGCCCCAGGGGTTGCAAAGGCAGTTAAGGGGGCATCGGCACGGAGACGCAAAATTTGATTTTTTGTGAAAGGATTCGGCTCCTGATCCGCTGAGTTCGTGCTGTCAGGAATCGTAATTTCGGGCGTAGAGGGATTTTCCGGGAGGGGTTTTGGCTCCACCGGAGGCGCAGTGACCTGGGGTTCCGGCTCAATACTGCGCTGCCACATCTTCCAGGACAGAAACCCAATCGCCCCCACACCAAACAAACCCAATAACAACAATAGCCAATTGGTTTGTTTACGGGGAGATAATGATGAAGCCTGGGTCACGGGGGCAGCAACTTCAGCCCCGTTGTCATTGCTATTACTTGTTTGGTTGGACGATTTTTCTGCCAGATTAGATGTGGTAAAGGTTGCTAAATCGGGGAGGGCGATCGCCGCCCCATTGCTGAGACGTTTGAGTTGCATATGGAAAATCGCAATGGTGGCATTATCATGACCATTGGCAATATTCGCCACATCAATTAAACGTTGACCGACATATTGAATATCCGCCTGACCCTTTAACAGCGGCAAAATCTCCGCCTGCCAATATTGCTCAATCCGGTTATAGTCACTCAACCCATCCGAACAGAGCAGATAAATACAATCCGCATCGGGGGTTAACAGTTGCGCCGTGGGGTGAATCGACTGGGAAGAACTCATGCCCAACGCCTGGATCAGAGCACCCGCCGAAGGATAACCCAAAGCATCCTGGTACAGGGCATAACCCAAACGCACCTCACGGGAACCGAGGTCATCGTCATAGGTTACCTGGTGGCAACTCTCCGGTGTAATG
>JBIKYI010000019.1:0-13211 GCA_044355355.1 Limnothrix sp.
ATTTAATTAATAATCGACCAAGAAAATCGCTTGACTATCGCACTCCGAGTGAAGTATTCTTGCTGTCATCATCAGAACCTGTTGCACTTCAAATTTGAATTGGCGTATTTATATTAAAAGATATTTGTCCGTAGCATTTAGACCAACCTAACGGCGGGGAAAACGACGGCGCTGCAAAAATTCAGGAATATCCAAACCCGTTTGATTCGGACGTTGGGCTGGGGGTTGTTGCTGCGATTGCTGCTGTTGGCGCATCGGATTAGGAGCCGGAGGCTGTTGTGCCTGGGATTCTGCGGGACGAGCTTGGGGCATCGGCGGAAAACCACGACGGGCAGCGGTGGCTGCCTGAGGTGCATCCGTATGAACTGGATCCGCAGAAAAGCCTGTGGCAATCACCGTAATGCGAATTTCTCCTTGGAGTTGCTCATCGATCACTGCCCCAAAAATAATATTGGCATTGGGATCCACCACTTCATAGATGGCTTCGGCGGCGGCGTTCACCTCATGAAGAGTCAAATCATGTCCCCCAGTAATATTGAGCACGACACCCCTTGCGCCTTCAACGGAGGATTCCATTAAGGGGGAGGAAATCGCAGCGATCGCCGCCTCCCTAGCACGAGATTTACCAGAACCGACCCCAATTCCCATCAGAGCAGAACCCGCATCTGCCATCACAGCCCGGACATCGGCAAAGTCAACGTTCACCAGACCAGGGATGGTGATGATATCAGAAATGCCTTGTACCCCTTGGCGTAACACATCATCGGCAATGCGGAACGCTTCCTGCATCGGTGTTTCCGGCGCAATGACATTGAGCAATTGATTGTTGGGGATCACGAGGAGGGTATCCACACGACTTTGGAGGGCGCTAATACCTTCTTCCGCTTGACCAGTGCGACGACGACCTTCAAATTTAAACGGACGGGTAACCACACCAACGGTGAGACAGCCGAGATCCTTGGCGATTTCTGCGACGACGGGGGCAGCCCCTGTGCCTGTACCACCACCCATACCTGCCGTAATAAAGACGAGATCTGCACCTTGCAATGCTTGGGCGATTTCGTCACGGGATTCTTCGGCTGCTTTTTGACCGATCGCAGGGTTGCCGCCTGCGCCGAGTCCACGGGTGATTTTTTGACCGATTTGTAAGCGTTTTAGGGATCTTGCGTTGGTTAAGGCTTGGGCATCGGTGTTAATTGACCAGAAATCAATGCCTGATACACCACTTTCCACCATGCGGTTAACGGCATTACCGCCGCCACCACCGACGCCGATAACTTTGATCTGGGCGACGCTGCTGGGCACAATGGGAAAATCTGACGGGCTACCTTCTGTGGTGGGTGCCAGATGGCTAGAGTTAGCGTCGTAGGAGACAGTCGTCGGTTGGAAAGGATGATTTTGGCTCACGGTCACAAAAAGGGTGTGTGATAGGTATATGGATGAATACTTAAATGTTAATGGACTAAATGGAAAATTTTATGGTTTTGTAAAGTCGCGTGATCGATGTAGTTCCAATATACTTTGGCTTAAATTCTAGTGCCATTGTAAAGGGAATGATCCGATAAGGTAAAAAAAATACCGCTTGTGTGTGGATAGCTACATTTATTTTTTCATTCTATGGGGTTGTCTTGGGGGTAGGTCGTGCTTTGATGATGGGTTCATCGGGATCTGATAAATCGATGTAATCAATTGCTTGGGGCATGATCTGGGCATCGAGGGTGGCGAGTTTGGCGATCGCCGTGATTTGTTGTTCGAGTTGGGTGAGGTTGCTGCCGAGGTGGAATTGTCCGTTGGCGGTGTTGAGGATGAGGTTGTTGGTGTCCCGCCAGTCGATGCTGACGATCTTGACGGGCGATCGCCTGATCACAGGGTAAATATCGCGCCATTGTGCCACTTGAATGGCTCGCAATCCCAGCACTTCGAGGGTGGGTAGCGGAATTTCGTTATTAACATTTTGGTAGGCGGTTTCCGGTAGCCAGTTACCCTGTTCGTCGAGGTAACCCTTGATGAAAGCCTGTGCTTGGGTCGTGGGGGCGATCGGTGCATTCGACCGGGCAACGGGTAGGCGTTCTTGGACTTGGATGGAGAGGCTGGGGGGCAGGAGTTGGCGGGAGACGATCGCCTCGGCAATGGGACCTTGGGTCTCGATTTCTGCTTCGAGTCGTTGGGGTTTGAGGCTGAGGAGGGATTGGGGATAGTTCAGGGGAATGAGGGTGCGGACGGTGGCTTTGGAGAGGGACTTGTTGCCTGTGATGTTAATTTGTTCGCTGCTATATAAAATCCATTCTGGGCGGGTGGTAATCCAAACAGCGGCGGAGGCAAGCCCCATCAATGCCAGCGATCGCCAGACCCCCTGCATCGACCGAATAGAGCGTTGCCGTTGCTTTTGCTTGCGATTTTTACGCAGATTCTCCCGCGCCGCAGAAACTGAATCAGCCATTTGTGCGTCCCTGATCCCACCTGTGATCTTTGTAAAGTATTCTCATCTTAATCAACTTAATCAAACAGTATACTGATGGGGCTTCAGGTAATCTCTCTTTAAAACTTCATGGCAGTTCCGTCCCCCGATCCCATGCAATTGCATTTACAGGAATTTTTCCGGGCTTGTAATCCGAGTAAAACTCTCAACCTCGCAGATTCGGGCGATCGCCATTACTACATTGATTTCGCAGCCGTGCGGGGGGGCAAAATCATCGAAGCCCTTGCCCGTACCATCACCCGCCTTTCCCCAGACGAACCCACCTGCCAACTCTTTACCGGACATATTGGTTGCGGTAAATCCACTGAATTACTACGGCTCAAGGCTCTCCTCGAACAGGAAAATTTTGAAGTTATCTACTTTGAGTCTAGCCGTGACCTCGACATGGAAGATGTCAGCATTAGCGATATCCTCCTCGCCGTCGCCCGTTCCGTCAGTGAACACCTCGAAGCCACAGGCATTATCCTGAAGCCCACCTATTTTCAGCAATTATTCGAGGAAATCAAAGGTTTTCTACAGACCCCCGTTGAACTCGACACCACCGCTGAACTTTCCCTTGGACTGGCTCGCATCACTGCCCGCACCAAGGAAAGCCCCAAATTACGCCAGCAGATTCGTCAATCCCTAGAACCCCGCACCGAGGGTATTCTACGTTCCATTAATGATGAATTATTGGGACAAGCAAACCAGGAGTTACAACGGCGTGGCAAAAAAGGGTTGGTGGTGATTATCGATAATCTTGATCGCATTTCCTCCCGCCAGGCAACCCGCGATCGCTCCCTGCCGGAATACATCTTCATTGACCGGGGACAACAACTACGGCGGCTCAATTGTCATGTAATCTACACTATTCCCCTCGCGTTAATCTTTTCTAATGAATACCAAGCCCTCAAAAATCGCCTCGGCGGTGGAGTCGCGCCCAAGATGTTACCCATGGTTCCCATCCAAAAGCGCGATCGCACCCTGGATAGCAAGGGCTTAATTCTGCTGCAACAATTAGTGCTTGCCCGTGCCTTTCCCAAACTTTCCCCCCAACAGAGAATTCAATCTGTGCCGAATCTATTTGATAACAGCATCACCCTCAATCGCCTGTGTTTAATTAGTGGGGGTCATGTGCGCACCCTGCTGGGATTGTTGTATAACTGTCTCCAGCAAACCGATCCCCCCTTTAGTCGGGATTGCATCGAGCTAGTGATTAAAGGCTATCGTGATGATATC
Source organism: Limnothrix sp. (assembly GCA_044355355.1). Lineage (GTDB taxonomy): Bacteria > Cyanobacteriota > Cyanobacteriia > Cyanobacteriales > MRBY01 > MRBY01. The sequence continues at coordinate 3,698 of JBIKYI010000019.1, forward strand.
TTGTTGGCGCTGGAGGATCATGAATGGCGAATGCTTGCCCAGGTAATGCGTCAGCAGACGATTCGCGGCGAACAGGAGTATCAAATTTTGCTGCGTAGTTTGTTTGTCTACGAATATCAGGATCAGCAGGGACGTTGGTTTGGGATTAATCCAGCTTTGGCGGAGACCCAGCGGTTTAAGCAGATTCTCCAGACCCTCTAGAACCACCTTTGTGGGTGATTAATTTTCTTTGGTTCTCTTTGACTCTAATTGCAGGGCTACTTCATGGTTCATTCGGATCATTTTGATCACATTGACGAGCAAAATCGGCGATCGCAATTTGTGTTAGAGCGATCGCTCTTCCATGCGCCCCAGGAATTTTCCCTGCTCCTCGTGCGCTGTAACTACCATCAACTCGCCGAATCAATCCTCCGCCAACTTTGTCTGACCCAACAACTGGAACAACTATGGCAACAACAGGAAGCTGAATTTATCTGCGAATACTACGCCGATCAGCCCTTCGATGCCCTCATGGGGGGCGCTGTCCATAAGGGATTAGTCTGTCTGCACCTGACGACCCTATCGACGAATCTAGAAGATATTCTCCGACTTGTTTTTAGCCACCTAGAGGAACTGAATATCCAGCGGGATTGCGTGGCAGGGGTAATGGTTTTTTGCTTGGAACATGTGGGTCGGCTCCAGTTGAGTTTGGCTTTGCTCAATCAGGTGCGGGATCAGTTGAGTTATCTATTGCCCTGTCCCTTGGTGCTGTGGTTAACGGATCGGGGGGCACAAAAATTATTTCGCCTGGCTCCGGATGTGAAAAGTTGGGCAGTGACTTCCATACAGTTTGTTTGGGATACGGTGAGTTTGCAACGGCTATGGCGCAAGGAGGAAAAGGCTTGTTTCCGGGAGTTGGAGGAGATGGGCGGGCTATTGTTCATTGGGAATGATGAATTGGGTTTGGGTCCCTATGGGCGGCGGCGTTTGGAGTTGGAGTTATCCCATAAGGAATTGCTGGAACGTCAGGCACTGATTCCGCCGTTTGTATCGGGTTTTTGGGCGTTTGTGAATGGTCGTGAAGCCTATGGGGATAAGGATTTGGTGACGGCTCATGCGGCTTATTCCAAGGCGCTGCAAATTTATGGACAGTTGCATAGTGGGGTGGATATTACGCCGGAGTTGTTGGTAAAGCCTGGGACTCCTTTGTTGGGGGAGATTGCGCCGGATCTGCAACGGCGGTTAGCGATTTTATTTTTTCACTTTAGTTTGTTGTATGACGAGTTGGCGCAGGAGCGATCGGATGCGGTGCTGGATTGGCAGCAGGGGCAGGTCTATCTGCGGGGTAGTTTGGCGTTGTGGAATCATCTGCGGCAGTGGCGTTGGGTGGCGCATTTGACGATGGCGCTGGGGCTGATGTTGCGGCAACTCCGTAGTTGGGATGCGTTGGAGGAGTTGGCTTGGCAGACGACGAAGAAGTTGGATGTGTATTGTTCGCAGATGTTGTTAACGCGTAATTATGGACTGTTGGCGGAGGTGGCGATCGCCAGGGAGCAGTGGGAGAAGGCGGAGATGCTGGCTCACAGTGCGATTGAAACCTATGACCATGGAGATGAGACCGCCTCGCAACATGATTTGCCTTGGTATTTTCTGGTATTGGCTCAGGCGAAACAGCATTTGGCAAGTCCCCTGGAGGCGATCGCCCACCTGGAACAGGCCCATAGTTTAATTCGCAAAAATCTTGACCGTGCACAACGGGAACGTCAAACCTGGAATGGTTGGTATCAACGGCTTTACTACGACATTCTCCAGACCCTCCAGCAGTTCCATTGGCGGGCAGGCAATTATCGGGACTCCTTTGATCTCCATCGGGAATTACAACAATGTGAGGAGCAATGGGGTTGGCGGGTCTTTTTTGGGGCAGCGGCGTTACCAGAACCGAAATCCAGCTCTGCGCCGGAACTGCGGGAGACGATTCAACGGATCTTGCAAGCCTCCCGCCGTTGTGATGATGTGCAGCGGTTATTGGAGCGTTTAAGTCGCGATGAACATAAATTAACCATTTTGCATGGGGTGTCCGGTGTGGGCAAAACCTCGTTACTTCAGGCGGGCCTAATGCCGAGTCTGCGGGGTCAGATGGTCAATGCGCGGGAAACCCTGCCGATTATGCTCAAGCAGTATGGTCAATGGCGCTGGCAGTTGAGTCAGGCGATCGCCACCTATCGGATACAATTTCGCCCCCCGTTAGATGTATCCATTGGGGAGGATCCCATGGCATTACTCCAGGACAATGGCAGTTTAAACCTATTAACGGTCTTAATTTTTGATCAATTCGAGCAATTTTTAGAGCAGTATCCCACCCCCTCCCAACGTCGGGATTTTTTCCAGTTCCTGTCGCAATGTCTGCAATTGCCCTTTGTGAAAATTATCCTGTCCCTACGGGAGGATCACCTCGCCTATCTCCTGGAATGGGAAACCCAAGGGGATTTGGCGATCGTCAATGATAATTTGCTGGATCGATCAGTACGCTATCGTCTGGGGAATTTGGAGGCGATCGCTGCCCATGATTTACTCACCTGCCTCTCCGGTCGTTCCGCGAAATCCCTAGAACCAGAACTCATTGATCGCCTCGTCCAGGACATTAACCATGACCATGACGGCATTCGTCCCATCGAGTTACAAGTACTGAGTTTCCAGCTCCAACAGGACAGCATCACCTCCCTGAGCCGTTATCTCGACCTCGGCAAAGCACCCAAACAAATGGTGTTAGAGCGTTTTCTGTTGCAGATTGTCCACCAATGCGGCGATGAAAATTATGCCCTTGCCTGGGAATTTCTTTATCGTCTGACCAATGCCCGCCAAACTCGCCCCGAAGTCTCCCAGGAAGATTTTGTGCGCACTTGCCAACAGCAATATGGGCAAGCCATCAGTTGCCAGGCGACGGTGGATTTAATTTTGCATATTTTTGTTGGGTCGGGCTTGGTGATGCGCCACCACTACGGCACACAGCAAACCTATCAATTGGTGCATGATTATTTGGTGCGTCCGATTCGTCACTATTACGAACATGTGCAATCACAACAATTAGCAGATCGGTTGGCATCCCAGGATCGGGAATTAAGCCGCATTCGTCGCCATTGGGCGCAATCGGTGATCACCATTGTGGCACTGTTGGGGGTGGTGGCTTCGACGATCGTTTTGGCGCGACGGGCGGATTCTCAGCGATATCAGCAGTGGCAGGTGACGCAAAATGCGGAGTTGATGGCGTTAAGTAGTGCGTCGGAGGCTCTGTTTTACGGGGATCAGCAGTTTGAGGCGCTGTTGGAAAGTTTACGGGCGACGGTGCGGTTGCGTCAGTTATTGCAGGAGGATGCTAAGGCGATCGCCCCGGCAACGCGCTTAAAAGTACTGAGTACTCTAGAGCAATCCTATTTTGGGCTACAGGAAAAAAATCGTTTTGAGGGTCACACCGATTCGGTGTTTGATGTAAGCATTTCCCCGGATGGTCAAATGTTGGCATCGGGGGGTTGGGACACTACGGTGCGGCTCTGGAATCCGGATGGCAAGTTAATTAATGTTTTGAAGGGGCACAAAGATCGGGTGACGCGGGTGGTCTTTGCCCCCGATGGTCAGTCTTTGTTTTCGAGCAGTTGGGACAATACGGTGCAGCAATGGTCTTTGTCGGGTAAGCGGCTACGGTCGATTGATGTGAAGTTGGATAGTTTAACGGCGATTAATCTTAGCCCCGATGGTCAATGGTTGGCGATCGCCAGTAGTTCTGGTTCTGCCCTACTTGATCTGAGCAACCCGAAAAATCAATCCATCCCCCTCAACCCTTCCGGGTTAGTCTATTGGACAGTCTTTAGTCCCGATGGGGAACAGATCCTCACCCTCGAAGATAATAACCAAATTACCCTCTGGGATCGCTTGGGTAAGCGTCAGCAAATTCTCCGGCTAACGGGGGATGCTCAACTCCTGTTTGCCACCTTTAGTCCCGACGGTAAAACCATTGTCGGTACGGATACCCAAGGCAATCTCACCTTCTGGGAACGGGGCGATCGCCAAGCTGCATTTCCCGACAAAGGCGTGAGTCTCCTCGCTGCCCATAGTGCCCCCATTTTCTTCCTCAGCTTTAATGCCGATGGTAGCCAATTTGTCACTGGAGGTGCAGATAATGTCGTCAAAGTCTGGTCACGGGATTTCACCCTACTCCATACCTTCTACGGTCACCGCGATGCCATTCGTGCCGTCATTTTCCATCCCCAACGCCAAGAAGTCATTTCCGCCAGCATGGATAAAACCGTGCGCCTTTGGGAACTCACCGAAGATAGCCGCATTATCCTCAAGCATAATCAACCCATTCGCGACATCAGCTTTTCCCCCAACGGTCAAAAAATTGCAACTGCCAGCCAGGACAAGACCATTCGCATCTGGCAACGGCAGGATGGCAAACTACTGAACACCCTTTCGGGACATACGGATTGGGTAAATGCGGTGGCTTGGAATCCCAATGGGCAACAATTGGTGAGTGCCAGTGATGATAGAACTTTGCGTCTATGGTCGGTGGATGGCAAATTACTCAAAACTTTGCGGGGACATGGCGATCGCATCCTGGATGTGCAATGGAGTCCCGATGGTGAATTTTTTGCCTCGGCGGGACTGGATAAAAGTATTCGCATCTGGTCGAAGGAGGGAAACTTACTACAAGTTTTGACCGAACACCAGGAGCGGGTTAATGGCATTCACTTCAGTCCGGATAGTAAGTTATTAGCCTCCGCAAGTGATGACAAGACGGTTAGGGTTTGGCAACGGCGCAAAGATAATTCGTTCTTTTTGGTTTCCCGCCTAGAACCCCATGACAGTTGGGTGACGGATGTGACCTTCTCGAATGATGGCAAATATTTGGCGTTTTCTGGCTATGACAATCTGGTAGAAATTCGGCGGATGACTTACAAAAATAATAATCCTGAGTTTGGTGCGCCGCTGGTGCTGAAGGGTCACAGTGATAGTGTGGCGCATTTGCAATTTAATCCGAATGTGCCGATTTTGGCGACGAGTAGCTGGAATAATCAACTGCAATTGTGGCAATTGGACGATACGTTACTCAAAACTTTAAATGGTCATCGGGAGCTGATCACTGGGCTGGATTGGAGTCCGGATGGGGAGGCGATCGCCACTTCGAGCCAGGATAATACGGCGATTATTTGGGATTTGAATCTAGATGTGTTGTTGAATCGGAGCTGCCATTGGCTCAGACCCTATTTGCTCTATAACCCCAAGGTGCGGGATGGCGATCGCCAACTCTGTGAAGCCCCCCAATATGCAACGTCGAAAAATGAAGCGCCCAAGAATGAACTGCCGGAGGGTCAGGATTAGGCGGGATGATCTCCCTAGGAAGGGGACGTTATACTGATTGGACGATTGGTTTCGTGACCGTTTTTTAACCTTTTTCCACCAGAAGAGATGACCCAAACCCCTGTTATGTCCCCGACCCTTACGCCCTTTGATTGGCAGTGGCGTGACCAAAAAATTTGCTATACGGTACAGGGCACTGGTCAGCCGTTGTTGTTAATCCATGGTTTTGGGGCATCGATTGGTCACTGGAAACATAATATCGGGGCGATCGCCGACCATGGTTATCAGGTGTTTGCCATTGATCTTTTGGGCTTTGGCGCTTCAGCAAAACCCGCCTGGGATTACAGTCTGGAGCTATGGCAAGAACTTTTACATGATTTTTGGCAGGAAAAAATTCAGCAACCCACCATTTTTGTCGGCAATTCCATCGGTGGTCTGTTGAGTTTGGCGATGATGGCAAATTACCCGGAGCTTTGTGCTGGTGGCGTTTTGATTAATTGTGCGGGTGGCTTAAACCACCGTCCCGATGAGTTAGCTGCACCCCTGCGTTTCGTGATGGGAGCCTTTGCGAAATTGGTGAGTTCGCCGATTACGGGCAAATTTATTTTTAATCAAATTCGGCAAAAATTCCGCATCAAAGGCACGTTGTATCAGGTCTATGGCGATCGCCAAGCCGTCACCGATGAACTCGTGGAAATGCTCTATGCCCCCTCCTGCGATGCTGGGGCACAACAGGTTTTTGCCTCTGTGATCACTGCCCCACCGGGGGAAAGTCCGACGGAACTCCTGCCTAAACGTCAACATCCGTTGCTGGTACTGTGGGGCGATCGCGACCCCTGGACACCAATCAAAGGCTCACAAATTTACCAAGATCTCGCAGCCAAGGGCGAAGCCGTCGAATTCCATCCCATTCCCGGCGCGGGTCACTGTCCCCATGACGAAAATCCGACCCTGGTGAATTCGCTGATTATTGATTGGCTGGCTCGTCTTTAGGGAAAAGGGCAGGAGAGACAAGGGGACTAAGGAGACAAGGGGACGCGGTGAAATAGGCGAAGTAAATATGAAATGAATAGAGATGATTTGCCGCCCAAAGCTCCAATTTAGGCGAAAAACTCCTCGCCCCTTCGCCTTGTCTCCCCCCTCTCCCCAGTCATTAATATTTCGGGCGTACAATCCCAAACACCGAAGTATAGCCATGGAGAAAAGTGCGATCGCCCACGGGACCAATTTCCCCATTACAGAAAAAGCCCCCCAAATTCGCATTCGGCAAAAAACTCAATAACCGATTTGCATCAAAATTCGGCTCCCCATACAAACCCTTGCCCCGTCCCATACAGGAAAACATCAACACCCCAAACGGCTCCTTAAACTCAGGGTGAGTCTCACGATATTGCCGCAACAATAACGATAAATCCTCCGCCGAAGTCTCCGCATCCCGCAAATGGAACTGTAGTCGCTGCCCCGGACGAATGCGATCGCCCACCGCCATTGCCCCAGTCTTCGGATCCACCCCCAACAAATTACGAATCAAAAAATCCCCATGGGTCAGCTTGCCCTTAAACTCATCCATCGCCAGCCCCACAAACAAAGAATCCTGCGCTAAAACCTGATCCTCCGCATCCAAATTCGCCACCAAATTTTGCAGCATCTTTAAAGGCGCACCTGATCGCAGCCCATCCCCCTCCAACAAGGACAACTCCGTAATAATATTGCGCCGCTCACTCTGGGTAATCTGGAACACATCCCCCACCGGACGGCAACCCTGAGCCACAATCGCATCCAACTGAATATTACCCGCCAGAGCTACCCCCACAGAACCCTCCCGCAACATCACTGACTGATTATCGTCCTGTTGATAACAAAACAGTCCATTCATCCGCCCCAGACCATTCGCACTCGCCAAGCCACCCACCTTCACCGCATTAGGATAGGCAAAATCTAAGCCAGACAATAAATCATTAATACTCGAAGAAAAAGGATCGGCAAAAATAATAAAACTGGGGTCTTTTTCTGGTGTAACTTGAAATAAATTTATCCAATTTTGCGGCGAACCATCCAAATCAGGCATCTCTTTTTCAGTAATTTGAAAGGGGAATAATTGCACATCGGGCAACTGCGCCACCGTTAAACTTAATGCCGGACGATCCTCTAATTCTTGTGGTTTTGAGTTGGCATCTGTCCCAATAATATTCGCGCCACCACAACCAATTAAGACCTTAAAGGGCATCTTTTCCGTCAACAAAGGAACCACCCGCGAATACTCACTGGTAAAGGCAGAGGAAATAAAGACTATGCCGAGATCGACTGTCCCCATGAATTTGGCTTGGACTTGAGCGACTACATCGTCAATTGCCTTTTCTAGGGATGCTTTGGTTGATAATGCGTTAAACCATTGAAACTGCTCTGTCATGGGTTTGCCTGCGGTTAACTTCAATTGGGCTTTGATGCTTGAAACTAGAGGATAAATGATTTTGATCTGAGATTTTTAGTCGAGATTTTAAAGCGATACTTTTGTGGTCTCTCTTGTTATCTCTGTGGCTAGAGTCTCATATCTATAACTTCTCTCACTTTAACTTTGCAACTTTGTGGACTTTGGGAACTGCGGGGCGATCGCCGTTCCCAGGACTAGAGTGAGCTATTGCACTAGCCGTCGCACTAGTTTACGACGTAATGACTGGCATTCTCGCCCATACGGAACGTTACTTTTGCTACCGTTTATGGGCGATCGTCCTGACGATTATGACGAAATATTACAAAAAAAGCGTCTTGGCGCTATGGCATCTTGACGCTCCTGGGGCAGGTAATTAAAGTAAGGCAGTATACCCGTCGGGTAAAAAATCTAGTTAGTTGTATGCAAGATAAGCAAAAAGTCACCCTCTATCTTCCCGCTGTGATTCATCGCCAGCTTAAGATCAAAGCCGCACTTGATGCAGAATCGATGTCGGCTCTTGTGGAACGGGCGGTTGGTTTTTATCTCCAGCACCCTGAGGTTATTGAGGAGGTTCAGGAAGCCCACGGACAGACCCATCGGGTTCATGTCTGCCCTGAATGTGATGGCGCTGTTGTCCTGCGGGATGGTCAACTGGTCTCTCTGAAGAGTCAACCGACCGTTCTCCTGGATGAGGATATTGCTCAAGATCTCCAAAACGCCAAGGTTACAGCCGATGAAGCTGAGTTGATTATCTGTTAGGTGATCTTTGTCTATGGGCTTCTAGGTTAGTTCCTAGATTTTTCCGGTAGACTTCCCCGTCTTCTGTCCTTTCTAGTCTGGTCGATATTATGAAAGAAGAGCTAAATACCCTTATTCAAGCGAGATATCCACTGATTTATCTCATCACTCCAGAAGAGGAACGGGCAGAAGCGGCGATCGCCCACATCGCCCAATTGTGTGCATACGAAAAAGTTTTTATCTGGACAATGACCATGGGGATGGTCGAATACGGCACAGAGCAGAAGCCCCAATCCCGTACCCTGTCCGCTGAAGCTGCCATCCGGGAAATGATCCACCACGAAGGTTCTGGCATCTTTGTTTTTAAGGATCTCCATCCCTTCCTTGATGATCCAAGCACCGTCCGCTGGCTCCGGGATGCGATCGCCGCCTTCAAGCATGGCGCGAGCAAAAACATCATTTTGATGTCCCCCTACCAGAAACTCCCCCTCGAACTCGAAAAAGACGTTGTTGTCCTTGACTTTCCCCTGCCAACCCTCGATGAACTGAGTCTGGTACTCACCAAACACCTTTCCCCCCAGCACCCCATCAGTGCCCCCACCCGCGAGAAACTCCTCAAGGCAGCCCTCGGTTTAACCAAGGACGAAGCAGAAAAGGTTTACCGCAAGGCTCAGGTGAAGGCAAAACGGCTCACGGAAAGCGAAGTGGATATTGTCCTCTCCGAGAAAAAACAGCTTATTCGTCGCAATGGCATCCTCGAGTTTATTGAGGAAGATGAAACCATTGAGGCGATCGGCGGTCTGGGAGAACTCAAGCGCTGGCTCAAACAACGTTCCAACGCCTTCACCGAAGCAGCCAGAGAATACGGCTTACCCCAACCCAAGGGGATGCTGATCCTCGGTGTTCCCGGTTGCGGTAAATCCCTCCTCGCCAAGACCACCTCCCGACTGTGGAGTTTACCCTTACTCCGCCTGGATATGGGGCGAGTCTATGACGGCTCCACCGTGGGCA
>JBIKYI010000020.1:0-13208 GCA_044355355.1 Limnothrix sp.
TGTTCTCCGTTGCGTCTGGTAGAGGATTTGCGTTGACATCGAGTTGAACGAGCCAAGGATTAGGGAGCCTCTCCATGGCTGGATCTAGAGTAGAGGACTGTGCTGGTGGGTGTTGGGCAAAAAATGTTGCGACAAACCGTTGCAAGATGCTTGATTTGCTCACAGCGGGCTGGATAAGTTTGATTTCTAGATCGGCGACGGTGGCATCAATGGGGGCAAGGATGGGACGCAGGGGCAGCGGCGGCAGTAAGCTGGGGGCATAAATTTCGGGGGGGATAATGGCGGTGTGCCAACGGGATTCCCCAAACAGGTCAATGGCGATCGCCACGGGACTATGTTCGATCCAGCTAATGCTCTGTAAAAGCCAACGAACGGGCGGCAGGAGGGTCGGATTTTGGGACTGGACGGGCGGCAGAATCCGAGGTTCACTGGGGGCGATCGCCGCCTGCTGCTGTTGACGCTGTTGATAATTAAAATTGCTCAGGTGGAAACGGATTTGTTTTTGGAGCGATTCCTGGGATTGATCCGGGGTCACCAGTTGATTTTGGGGATCGACGAAAAAGATTTGTCGGGAAGCCAGATCGCAGGCAATGCCCCGTAATGCCTGGGTTGTTTCTTCTGCTTGAGTCTGGGTGAGGGTCTTAATGGCGCTATCTGCTTCCACCGTTGGGGCGATCGCCATCGCTTCAGTTTGTTGCTTCGACCGCGCTGCCCCCAATTGACGCGCCGCTACCCTGCCACTCTGCACCAATAGATACAAAGGATAAACCGCAATTTGTGCGCCCCATTCCAACGTAATTTTGAGACGACGAGCCGCTTGCACCAGACGACTATTCCAGCCGATGGATTGGCGATTGAGAAAATTAAATAATTTACTTTTATACGGACTTGTCGAAGACATATCCTTAGACACCAGAGAACTTGCTACATTGTCCCACAGACTTTTCCCGATGACCTTGCTCGATAACCTTCCCCATCACCATGGATTACTCCTACCAATACACCGTTCGCCTTGCGGATACCGATGCCGCCGGGGTCATTTACTTTGCGAAATTGTTACATCTTTGCCATGAAGCCTATGAACATTGCCTCCAAACAGCAGGGATGGATTGGCAAGCGTTACTCGATGCGAGGGCAGTGGCATTACCCATTGTCCACACCGAAGCACATTTTCGGCAGCCCATCCACTGGGGCGATCGCCTAAACATCAACCTCTATCCCCATAGCCCCAAAGCATCACAAATTATTATTCACTACCAAATTTTGCCACAAAATAACGAACGAACCCAGCCCATCGCCAGTGCCAGCACCAAACATATCGCCATTCACCCAGGGCAAAGAACGACCTGTAATCTGCCAGATATCGTCGCAAAATGGCTAGAAAATGCCCCAAAATTGCCAGACAGCAAAATTTAACTTGTACAATTGTCTTGAATTTGACGATACTGCTTCAATAGCGATGCTAAAACAAGACAGCTAGTACACGTCATTCTGTTTACTATCCTAAAATCATCAACATCTCCGAATTTTTAGAGAGGAATCATCTGAATGAAAAAAATAGAAGCTATTATTCGCCCCTTTAAGCTTGATGAAGTTAAAATCGCCCTTGTCAATGCTGGTATCGTTGGGATGACCGTTTCCGAGGTACGCGGTTTTGGTCGCCAGAAAGGTCAAACAGAGCGATATCGTGGTTCTGAATACACGGTTGAGTTCTTGCAAAAGCTGAAGATTGAAATTGTAGTCGATGGCGATGAAGAGTACATTGAATCAGTTGTAGACAAGATTGTTGCAGCAGCTCGTACCGGTGAGATTGGCGATGGCAAGATCTTTATTTCTCCCGTGGATAAAATCATTCGTATTCGTACAGGTGAAAAGGATCAAGAGGCTGTTTAGGTCTAAACCCTTATTTTTCCCAGACAAGCTCGATAATCGTGTGAATTCTGCGTTGATTTTACGTTAATTTTCAGTATTTTCTAGATCAATATTTTCTAGGTATTGTCTAGGGTTAGCCTCTGTGCGTCTGGTGCGGAGGTTTTTTATTGGTATTTTTGTGGTTACTTTTTGTCTGTCATTTGATTGTGGAGGGGAATAATTTGGGAATTTGTCCACAATGACAACAAGATCATTAATAAAACTTGTTACGATGAAGACTTCCTTAAAATTATTTAAAATTATCAAGGTTTGTAAATACTGTTTGGAGGTTAAATAGTTGAGCCATGAAATCCCAATCCCCGGAAGCCCTCGTATTAGTGGATGGCTACAATGTCATCGGTGCTTGGAATGATCTAAAAGAGACCCGCGATCGCCACGGTCTCGAAATGGCAAGGTATGAACTGATCGAAATACTGATCAACTACGCCTCCCACAACTTTTACAGTACCAAAGTCATTTTCGACTCCCAATACCAACAAACCCCCAGCCAAGAAGAACAACATACCCCCTTCCTGTCCGTCTACTACACCGCTTTTTCCGAAACCGCCGACACATACATCGAAAAAGCCTGTGCATCCTTCCGCCACAGTTATACAATTCCCAACCGTGTCATTGTGGTAACCTCAGATCAGGCACAACGCCATACCGTCGTAGGTTACGGTGCTGAATGGATGTCTTCCCTCAAATTACAATCCGCCGTTACTGCCGCCAATCGTCAATCCCACGATTACCGCAAAACACGCCAGCCCAAACGAGGACGACAATTGCTCAATAGCCTCGACCCCAAAGTCCAGCAGCAACTCCGACAACTCCGCCTCGGTCAATAAAATATAACGTCCCAAAGAAGTTCGCGATCCCGCCAGAGCAAATCGAATAGATAAAACGTTAAAGTGTTAGTCAGAAAATCTTAACTAAAAGCGCTTAACTATAGTTGTTTCGATTAAATCTGAGAATTGTGCTCCCCCTAAATCCCCCTTAATTAAGGGAGACTTTCGGAAAACAATGTCTTATTTTTATTTGGAGTGATTATAAAAGCTCTCAACCCACAAAAATTCCCTGCTTTTATGAACCCAATTCCCCTGCCTTCCCATGTCCATTACGAAGCAATTTTGCAACTGCTTGAACAAAAAAGCCAGCGGGAAGCCTACCAAAACCGCATGACCCAAGACCAGTTACACCAACTGATCCTTACCCTACGCAAGGCTTTTTCCCAGCAAAAGCAACTGGAACGGAGTTGTGATCAATTACGGATTCCCTATGAGTACCACTGGTCTCTGTCTGCTCAAAATCCTGAACGGGAAGCGGAATTGGCAGAGCAGAGTAATGCAAGAACTTCGACCATTTAGGTATCTTTACTAGGGATCAATAGCGCACAACATTTCACCGAGGGTGATGCGATTACCGCCGGCTTCGATGGCACGTTCGAGGGCTTCACGGGCAGAACCTACGAGATCTGAGGGCAGGATCGTCAGGGTGGGAACCATGGAATTAATCCCGATACTCAGGGAAACATACTGATCAATGGGGGACTGGAGGTGGTTGATCTTGAGTTTTTGGATGCTGGTGAGGATTTGATCGGCGATGAAGAGTGCGCCATCGAGGTCGGTGTTGGGGAGGATTACGCCAAATTCTTCGGCACTGTAGCGGGCAACGAGGTCTGCTGGACGCTGACAAACGAGGGCGATCGCCCAGGACACCTGCTGCAAACAACTTCTTGCTAGGTCTTCGCCATAGGTCTCTTGATAGAGGTCAAAGAAATCAATTTTGCAGAGCAGAATAGTTAAGGGCAGATCTTCCCGAGCGAGGCGTTGCCACTCTTTTTCGAGTACCTGTTCAAATCTTCTGGCATTGGGGATTAGGGTTAACTCGTCGGTGGTGTTGGTGGCTTCGATTTGTTTTTGGGTGTTTGTGAGTTGGGCGTTGAGTTCGTATTGGTGGATGGCGATCGCAATTTGATTACTCAGAACTTCAAGAAATTCGATTTCATCGGCTAACCATTCCCGCTGTTGGTAACAACTATGGAGCAGTAACACACCCCAGAGATGATCCTGCATGATAATCGGGAAACTGAGGCAAGTTTTCACCTGGAGTTGTTGCAAGAGGGTATTGATTTTACGGACAGGTTCGCCACTGTCATCTTCCACATGGTTGCATTGCAGTTGGCTATAGAAAGTCCAGACCCAAGGGTTATTTTGAAAATATTGGTAATATTCCTTGTAGCCATTACGAAAAGCTTCCGTTGACCATTCGAAACGCATTCCCTCTGGGGCTTTGCCGTCGAGTTGATAAATAATAGCTCGTTCAACAGCGAACACTTGACCGAGATGGTTGACCACGGTTTTGAGAATTTCCTTGGGCGATCGCTTGTGGATCGTTTGGGAAACCACCATGGATAAGAGTTCCTGCCGTTTTTTCATCACAAAAACAGCGCCCGTTTGCTGATAATTATTCCCAAATTCACGGAAATGCCAAATCCGCCCCACGATTAATTGATCGATCGCCACGGGCTTACTCGTCACGTCAAAGCTGCGACCATCGATTGTGTGAAATAATTCCTGGGTTTGGATTAGAGGTTGGGTTTCGGTGTCATGTAATTCGCTGATAAAGGCATCTTCATCCCGCAACAGGCTGCCGATATAGCTCATCTGGCTTTCATAGGACATATTCCGGCGCACTTCATGGGGAATACGAAACCGCTGGACAAACTCTTCGTTCATCAAAATTTGGGTTTGGCGGTCAAAAATAATGATTACCCCCCAATCTAGGGAATCGATGAACGCCTGAATCATGGTTTGCTCTTTGTCTTTCATGGATAGGAAGGTGCGGAATGGTGAGGGTAATGCGTGAAAACGATGGTGACTGGTAAGAGACGAGCAAGGCTTTTGAAGGGCGATCGCCTCAGGAGTGCTGCTTTCTACGACCATTTTGGCTAACAATCCGTATGGCTAGGAAAGTTATTCACAATTTGTTGGATGCTCGAAATCGGGATCCTAGGGGTATGCTGTGCAGTAGGAAAATTATTGTCTCAGGATCACAGGATCGATTTTAAAAAAATGGGCGATCGCACACTGCCAAAACTAGAGTTACTACGAAAATGGTATGTGCGGATTCGTGCTGCCCAGACAGGTCATTACAAACAGTCTCTGCAATATCGTCAGTATCACCTTGCTTTAGGTATTCCTGTGGTGGTCTTTTCGGCTGTGGTGGGGACAACGGTTTTTGCGACCCTCAGCGATGCTGAAACTTCGGTGACAATTAAGATTTTGCTTGGTTCAACCAGTATGCTCACGGCGGCGATCGCCTCCCTCCAGACTTTCTTAAATTATGATTCCCTGGCGGAAAAACATTTAAACGCAGCTAGCAAGCTGTCTTCCCTCAAAAAACAAATCGAAGCAAATCTCATTCTCCTGACCACCGAGGAAGAGTTAACCGCGTTTATCGAACAAGTGCGACTAGATTGGACAAGCATCACCGAAGAAGCGCCCCAAATCACCGACAAGGTTTGGAATCGCTACGTCCGTCAACATATGAAGGATCAATTTCTCGATTTTGAGGCAGTAAAGCAAGTCCATAATATTGCTGATCCACAATCATCTGAGTAATCCAGGCAGGTTTGGGGGCGATCGCCCATTTGTCATCTTTGCCCCAGCGGAATCCCTATGTCGCTCGATAGAGACTATGGCAAAATGGACGGGTTAAAGAAATTGTTAACGGGGTTGGGTAAGGGTTAATGTCTAAATTTGTCTTTGTCACCGGTGGTGTTGTCTCCAGCATCGGTAAAGGAATTGTGGCAGCAAGTCTAGGAAGGCTACTCAAATCACGGGATTATTCAGTCTCCATTCTGAAGTTGGATCCTTACATTAACGTTGACCCAGGTACGATGAGTCCTTTCCAACATGGGGAAGTCTTTGTGACAGAGGATGGTGCGGAAACGGATCTCGATCTTGGTCACTATGAGCGTTTTACCGATACTTCGATGTCGCGGCTTAATAGTGTGACAACGGGTTCGATTTACCAGGCGGTGATTAATAAGGAACGGCGCGGGGATTATCAAGGGGGCACGGTGCAGGTGATTCCCCACATTACGAATGAAATTAAAGAGCGCATTTTTCGAGTGGCAGAGAATACTAATCCTGATTTTGTGATCACGGAAATTGGCGGTACGGTGGGGGATATTGAATCTCTGCCGTTTATTGAAGCGATTCGGCAATTTCGTAAGGAAGCGGGTCGGGATAATGTGATCTATATGCATGTGACCCTCATTCCCTGGATTCCGTCGGCGGGGGAAATGAAGACAAAACCGACGCAGCATTCGGTCAAGGAATTGCGCTCGATTGGGATTCAACCGGATATTTTGGTCTGTCGTTGCGATCGCCCCCTACCGAAGGGGCAACGGGAAAAGATTTCGGAATTCTGTAATGTCCCTGAGGAACAGGTGATTACCTCCCAGGATGCCAGCAGCATCTATGAAGTACCTTTGATGTTGGAACGGGAAGGTTTGGCGGAACAGAGTTTGAAGTTATTACGGATGGAACAGCGCCAACCGAATCTGGAGCATTGGCAGGATCTGGTCAACCGGATGCAACATCCCACGAGTCAGATGGATATTGCCATTGTGGGTAAGTATGTCCAGTTAAATGATGCTTATCTATCCGTCGTTGAATCCGTCGGTCACGCGGCGATCGCCAATGATGTTGAAATTAAACTCCATTGGATTAACGCCGAAGATCTAGAACAGAACGGCGCAGCAAAATATCTGACTGGCATGGCGGGAATCGTTGTTCCTGGCGGTTTTGGATCCAGAGGTGTCGATGGTAAAGTGGCGGCGATCGAATATGCCCGCACCCGTAATATTCCCTTCCTGGGCTTATGTCTGGGGATGCAATCCTCCGTGATTGAATGGGCGAGAAATGTCGCCAAACTAGAGGATGCCAATAGTGCTGAATTTGCCCCCGAAGCACAAAACCCAGTCATTAACCTACTGCCGGAGCAACGGGATGTGGTCGATCTGGGCGGTACGATGCGTTTGGGTCTGTATCCCTGTCGTCTCACCCCGGACACCCTCACCAGTCAACTCTATGGTCAGGAGGTGGTCTATGAGCGCCATCGCCATCGCTACGAGTTTAATAACGCCTACCGTAACCTGTTCTTGGAGTCGGGCTATCAGGTGAGCGGCACATCCCCCGATGGGCGTTTGGTGGAAATCATTGAATATCCTGGACATCCATTTTTTATTGCGACGCAGTTTCACCCAGAATTTCAGTCCCGCCCGAATACGCCCCATCCGCTTTTCCTCGGCTTTATCCGTGCGGCAAAGGAACATAAATCGATACCTCTGGCGGCAGATCGTGCCACTGAAACAACGGAAATGACGGCGAATTTGGCTTAGGTAATATCTTCTTTGCCATTCTTTTCTAAAACTTACCTGTCACTTTTTCTCACATCTTTTGACTATTACTAATGATTATGACTAACGAAAAATCAGTACATCACATTGTTTTGTTTGAATTGCCGGACAGCACAACCCCTGAGGCGATCGCCAGTATCATTGATGACGGCGTAGCGCTCTTAAGCCAAATTCCCGGCGTGATTAATGTTGAACTCGGTCTGAAGGCGCGGGAAGATCGCGATGTTCACATTAAAAACTATCAGCTTGGACTTTATGTTCATCTGCAAAGTAATGGGGATCTCGATGTTTATTCGCCCCACCCCAATCACCAGGAATTTCTTGCCCGTCACAAGGCGAAATGGACGAAGGTGCAAGTGCTCGATTTCTTCGGTAAGTAGCCTCAAAACCTCGGTCTAACTTCAGTGGTCTAACTTCAATTTAAATTCAACTAAAATCAACTACCAATCTTCTGAGTTATTGCGACTGACGGAAGCCCGGAGTTGAGTCCGAATCATTTCCCAATCGATGGTTTCGCGATCGCCTTGGGAGATGATTTTGCCATTTTCGAGGTAAATAATTTTGGTGGCGAGGTGTTGTGCAAATTCTAATTCATGGGTGGCGATCGCGATAGGTCTCGGGCTGTTTTGCTGATCAAGAATAAGGGTTTCAGCAAGTTTTTGGCTCCGTCCGAGGTCAAGGGCAGCCGTAGGTTCATCTAATAATAATATCTGCGGTTCCATCATCAATGCTCTGGCGATCGCCACCCATTGTTTTTGCCCACCAGATAGCAGCGCCTCATGACGATCTAGCCACATTTCCGGCACTTCAAACATCTCCTGCCAATATAGCCAGCGTCGTTGAATTTCCGCCTTCGATAATTTTTGCAATGTGAGGGGATAATTAATGGCGGCTTGCACGGTCATGCCTAATAATTTCGACTCCTGGGGCACTAGGGCAATCTGTTGACGGAGCCGTTCCGGTGCATAGGTATGGTAAGGATTGTCGTTAAATAATAGTTCGCCACTGGTGGGACTTTGCAGATAGTTTAGGAGTTGCAAAATTGTACTCTTGCCCGACCCGGATGCACCCAACAAAATCAGGCGATCGCCCCCATCCAAAGTAAAAGAAATATCCTGCAAAATTTGACGGGATGTCGCCGTCAGACTGACATTTTTAGCATCAATGCGTGGCATCTATGATTTGCATGATCTCTAATCACACACCCGATAATGAACAAAAATTTCTGAAGCAATCACCTGCGATTCGATTAACTCCAAACGTAATCCCTGGGACTCCCAAAACCCTTCTCCAGCCATCAACGTCGGCGCATCTTTACCACCGAGCAAAATCGGACAAAGGGTTAACCACAGTTCATCGATGAGCCGCTGTTCCGCAAAACTCGCAATTAATTCGCCGCCGCCGAGAATACCCAAATGCTGAATATTTTGGGCGCTTAAACTCGTGAGTATTTCCTGCCAAGCGTCCCCAGCATCTAGCTCAATGATCTGTTCAAAATGTTGACGATCTCGCCATGGATTTCCCCCCTCAGCGCTACTCATTAACCACCTGGGCAAGGGCTGCCGAAAAAAAGCCAAATCCTGGGCGATCGCCCCCGATCTTGAACAAACAATATGGATCGGTTGCGCGGGTTTCCCTGCCTGCTGCCGTTGTTGCAAAAGCTCCGGCGCACGAATCACCAAACTTGTCCCATAGGCACGGAGGGTATTTGCCCCGAACATCACCGCATCCAGTTGCGCAATTTGCGTTTCCAGATGGGACTTATCCACGGCGGAGGCAAAACGGGCTGGGGATCCCCCCCGATCCGCAATTTTGCCATCCACACTCATCGCGGCGATCGCCACAATGCGAGGTCTACTCATACCAATCGCTCACCTCATCACTGCGCTCCACTGGCCAATCTGGATTTTCCCCGCCGATAATCACCTGCTTAAGATTGACAAAATCCTTATTCAACTGTTGCAGCGCATTCAACAACACATCTAGGGCGATCGGGTCACTCGTCCCCAGGTCAAACCAACAACGCCCCCACATGCCCTCATACTCAAAATTGCCCATATTATGCATCGGCGACATGAAAGCCCCCTCCGCTTGATTTTGGTCATAGTCGAGATAACTCAGATCCACCCCGGCATCCTGCACTTGGAGATTTTCCGCATTAAATCCCCCCAACTTACCGATATAAAACCAGGAATCGAATAACTCCTCGATGTATTGCGTTTCATTCCGTGCTGGCACATGGTCAAACTCGATCCAAATCCACAGATCAAACTGATCAAACTCACGAAAACTGATTTCCATAAAACTAATCTAGACTCCTAAACAGACCAATCATCAAATATTTATCAAACGAAAATTTAACCAAGGCGAACTACAGGCGATCGCCCACTAAAGAGCAAATGGTGACAGACCACTACAAACTATTCCAAGCCGCAGCCGCATCCTCAACAGCTTGCTCCACAGACTTTTGCCCCAACATGGCTCCCTGCAAATTTTCATAAATAATTTTTTGTAACTGCGTCAAATTTTCCTGCGCCGGAATCAAAATTTCCGCATCCCCAAGCTGTTCCGCACTCACCTTCCGCGCCAACGCCAAAGGATCCTGAGCCGCATTCTGATCCAAAGCCGCAATATATTGTTCTACCCCATCCACCGTAGAAGGCAGAACATTCGCCGCCTGAGCAAAAGCCAATTGATTCTCCGTATTCGTCACAAATAACGCAAATTTCAGCGCCATGTCCGCATCATCCGTATCCTTTGGAATCACCAAATTCATCACAGCCACATTCTTTTTACCCGTCTTCCCGGTAATTTGACTGCTCGGCAAAGAAACCGCTGCCACCTGGGGCGCATTCTGCTGGATCGAATTAATAAACTCCGGCGACGTATTAATAATCGCCATTTCCCCGGCCTGATAAAGCTCAATCCCATGTTGATGACCTTGGGTTAAAACCTCCGGAGGCAATAGCTTTTGCTGATAAAGATCAACCCAATATTTAAACGCGGCTAACCCCTCAGGGCTATTAAAACCCGCCGAACCATCTGCCGCGATAAGGGTCACGCCCATCTGCACCAATGATTCCAACACCTCATTAGAATCCCCCGGTACAAAGGTGATGAAAAAGGCATATTTGCCCGTTTTTTCCTTCATCTGCTTTGCCAGGACTGCCAAGTCTTCGTAGGTTTTGGGCGGTGTTGTCACTCCAGCTTGTTTGAATAGATCCTGATTATAAAAACTAATTCGGGTCGTCAAATACCAGGGAATCCCAAAGGTTTTGCCATCAATTTGATTGGCTTGCCAAATTTTTGGGAGGTAGCGATCGCGGATTTCTGGAGTCAGGACAGAATCAAGCTCCAGCCAAGCATTACGACTTGCCAACTGGGACGCAAAATTCGGATTGAGATTGACCACATCCGGAGCCGTCTGCGCCGAAACCGCCGTCAAAATCTTACTTTCCATCGCCGACCAGGGCACATCTACCCAGCGCACTGCATAATCCGGTTGTTGCCCTTCGAACTCCGTAATCAATTTATTAAAGTATTCCGTAAACTTTGGTTGCAATTGCATCGTCCAAAATTCGACGTTTGCCTCCCCCGTTTGCTCCGTTCCAGTCGGGGAAGATGGGGACTGACATCCGGCGATCGCCATCAATCCCAAACCCATCACAACCCCTAGACACCAACGCTTAACCATAAAAACAAACCTCACATCCAAGCAAAAACAAAAAAGCAAATTAACGAATCCAGACCAAACTCCTAAGCACAAGAGACCAAGGTCGCCCTATTTTATCCCTTCCAGTAGACTACTACCCACTTCCGACAAACTAAGCTAGATTGGATAGCAGCAAAAAGCTTCGGCGACAACCTGGTGCCTTTACAAGCCATCACTCCCTGAAAATTCTCCCATGCTAGATTTTCTTCAAAACATACTCAAACCCAAACAAAGCGGGATTGGTATCGAAATTTCTGCTGAGCGGCTGAACATCGTTCAATTAAAGAAGCAAGGACAAATCTACAAACTTGCCAACTGCATCAGCGAAGAAGTCCCAGAAGGCATCTTCGAAGAAGGCAAAATAGTCGATTCCCCAGCCCTAGCTGAATTAATCCAAGGCACCCTAGCCGCGAATAACATTACTGCCCGAAAAGTTGCCGCCGCAGTGCCTATGCGCGAAGCAATCATTCGCCTGATCCCCATCCCCGCAGAATTAGACGACGCAGAACTGCGGGATATGGTACTCAACCATGAGGCAGGCTTGTATCTGCCCTACCCCAGGGAGGAAGTCGATTTAGACTACCAAAAGTTGGGCTTTTTCCAGGATGAAGACGGCATTGATAAGGTGCAGGTGCTACTGGTCGCCACCCGTCAAGAAATCACCAACTCCTATGTCGATACCCTTGTGCAAGCGGGATTACAGATCGACGTTCTCGAAATCAATAGCTTTTCCCTAATCCGAACAATCCGTGAACAGTTACGTCAATTTAGTTCCCAGGAAGCAGTTGTATTGGTAGATGTGGAATTTGACAGTACTGAAATTGCCATCATTGTAGATGGTGTACCCCAGTTTTCTCGCACAGTGCCTATCGGGACGTTTCAACTGCAAAGTTCCCTCTCAAGGGCAATGAACCTCCCTGCCTCCCGGAATATTGAACTTCTCCAAGGCATGACTATTCCCAATACTCCCGTTGAGGGTGTACGTACTGGGGCAACAGGTATTAACCCAGGTATGGCGGCTCTGCTCAGGGTGCTTGGGGAACTCGCCGATGAACTACGGCGATCTATCGATTTCTATCTCAATCAGAGTACCGATCTCGAAGTTGCCCAGCTAATGCTGGCGGGACCAGGGGGAGGCATTGGACAGCTCGACGAATTTTTTACGCAGCGTTTGAGTATTCCGACAATACAAATTGATCCCTTTGACGCGCTGTCCATCGAAGTAGACGATCAAATCGCCCAGGTTCAAAAACCAGCTCTTGGCACAGCACTTGGTCTAGGACTTCGGGAGGTTTAAGGTTCAATGTATAGCTTAGATATCAATTTCTTAAAAGATCGCAATTTGGGCAGTGAGGCGGCTGGTTCCATCGACAAGCCGTCAGCGAGTAGATCTAGTGCTCCCCCAGGTCAGGAGCCTGCTCCGCTAATCGTCGGTGGGGTTGTGGCAGGGGTCTGTGTGGCGATCGCCGGACTCATGTTCCTACAAGCAAACCAAGCCAAAGCAAATACCCAAGCAGAGATCGACAGCGTTACAGGGGAAATCCAACAAATCGACCAACTCAACGCCAAGATTGTCACCCTAGAGAACAACGTTAAAACCCTAGAGGATCAGAGCAAAGCCTTTGTCGATGTATTACAGACAAAGATCAAGCCATGGTCAGCCATCCTTGGGGAAGTGAGCGACCTTACCCCTCCCGGCTTACAGGTGAATTCCTTCATTCAGACCGAAAACACCGTTGTCGTTATGGGCTATGCCCGCAATTATATTGATGTCAATGATTTTGTCCTCAATCTTCAGGCATCACCCCTCTTCATCGAAGACGATGTTTTCATTGTGAAAGCCGCTTTAGTGGATAATCCCGCAGTTTTAGAGTTTTCTAAACCAGTCGAATCCTATACCTTGCCCAAAGTGGTAGAGTATGAAATCTCCCTAACCCTCGGAGACCTCACAAATGCTGAGATCATTAAAACCCTTGAATCACAAGGTGCTCGTGGGATGGCAGAAAGATTGAAAAAGAGTTTTTAGAAAGCGCCAATTCAAATTTGAAGTGCAACAGCTAGGGTCTTTCTGAAGAGGGACTCATAAGGATATTCTGATGTTAAGTAAAACAATAAGAAATCCCTATGAGTTACACCCATTTTAGCATCTCAGACAGA
>JBIKYI010000378.1:0-3836 GCA_044355355.1 Limnothrix sp.
CAGGGCAGGAAGGTGACAAAATTACTCTTAGTTATGCGAATTCGGCGACGGCGGATCAGGTATTTGAGACCTATGGAACGAATGCTGTGGGCGATCGCACGGATCTGTTGAGTGAGGTTCCCCATTACGATCTGTGGCAACGTCCTTGGTACAAAACGGCGATCGCCCACACGACAGAATCAGCTTGGGGTGAACCTTATGTCTGGGCAGCTCCCTATCCCAAGTTAGTTTTACCTGCTGTGCTGTCGATCTATACTCCGGAATTCCGGGGGGTCTTTGCCGTTGATATTTCCCTCGAAAGCCTCAGCCACTTTCTCCACAAACTGAAGGTCGGTAAAACGGGTAAGACTTTTATTCTTGACCAAAATGGTATCTTGATTGCCAATTCGGGGGAAACCAGTTCCTTTACAGAGCAGGGGGGCAAGATCACTCGTCTGGCGGGGGTGGATAGTACCGATCCACTCATTAGTGCCACAAGCTTTTATTTAAAGCAACATTTTGCGGAACAGGGGGAAGTTAAGCTCAGAAACTCCCTACAGTTTTTTTATGGGGGGCAACGACAACTGTTGCGGGCGAACCGTTATCAGGATGAGTATGGTTTGGATTGGCTGATTGTGGTGGTGATTCCGGAAACGGATTTTATGGCGAAGATCCATGCCAATGCCCGCAAAATAATTTTTCTTTGTGTCATCGCCTTAGTGCTGGTGTTGGTGGTGGGGATTTGGACGAGTCGCTGGGTCTTGACGCCGATTTTAACTTTGAGTGATGTTGCTGAAAAACTCGCCCAAGGGGATTGGCAGCAGGAAATTCCCAATGATCGCGCTGATGAACTGGGTAGGCTGACCCAGGCGATCGCCGAGATGGCAGACCAATTACAAGCGGATTTTGATCAACTCGAACAACGGGTGGAGGAACGAACTCTTCAGCTTGCCAAGTCCAATCAAGAACTCGTCATGGCAAAGGAGGAAGCAGAGATTGCCAATGAGGCAAAAAGTACTTTCCTCGCCCAGATGAGCCATGAACTGCGTACCCCTTTAAACGCGATTCTGGGGTTTGTGCAGATTTTGCAGCGATCGCCCAACCTCGATGCCGAGCAACAGGAAAATCTCGACATTATGCGGCGCAGTGGGGAGCATCTGCTGGGACTGATTAATAATGTGCTTGACCTCTCCAAAATTGAAGCGGGGGAAATGACGATCCAGCCCACACCAACCAACATCCCCCAAATATGTGGCGATTTAGAAAGTTTTTTCCGTCCCCAAACCCAACGTAAAAATCTCACGTTCCAGGTCAACTATCCCGCTGATTTACCCCAATCGATTGCGGTAGATGCCCAAAAGTTGCGCCAAATTCTGATTAATCTGCTGAATAATGCCATCAAGTTTACGGATCAGGGTTCGGTGTCCTTGACGCTCCGGGAACTCTCGCGGCAGGGGCATTACATTTCACTGCAATTTGCGATCGCCGATACGGGTAAAGGAATCACCGAGGCAGACCAAGCCAAACTGTTTCAACCGTTCCAACAAAGTCAAACCGGGCTAGAGATCCAGGAGGGAACGGGCTTAGGACTCGTCATTAGTCAAGAATTTATTCGATTGATGGGTAGCAACATTAACCTAGCGAGCCAGGTCGGTCAGGGTTCCACATTTACCTTTGATCTGCGCCTCAAAATGCTCGAAGACAAGGCGATCGCCGCCAAAGGACATACCATTATCTCCCCTGCGCCCGACCAAATGAGTTACAAACTCTTGATCGTCGATGATAGTGCGGTGAATCGTCTGCTGTTTAAAAAATTGTTAGCACCCTTTGCTTTCGAGCTAAAGGAAGCCAGGGATGGAGTCGAGGCGATCGCCCTGTGGCAAAGTTGGCAACCGGATCTAATCTTTATGGATATGCTCATGCCCGTCCTCGATGGCGAACAAGCGGTGCAACAAATTCGCGCCCTACCCAAGGGGGATCAAGTGACCATTATCGCCTGTACCGCCAGCATTGAGGGGGAACGCGCCAATGCCATGGTTGCCGCCGGGTGCGAAGATCTGATCAGTAAACCCTTCCGCACTGAGGATTTATTTCGCCTGCTGGAAAAATATTTGGGGGTCTGTTTTCTCTACAGCACAGCGGCGGCGATCGCCCCTGCATCTAGCGAGATCAGCCCAGAAAACGATGAAAATAACGGCTTAAATAAGGGATTAAAATAGAAAATAAAGATCAGATCAAACAATCCAAAATCATCAGTTAGGTGGGAATAGGTGGGAAATGTGACCAAATTAGCACGACTTCTCTGTATCGGCTTAGTTGTGAATATGTTGATGATCGGCTGTAGTCCGGCGAATAACGATGCGCTGGAAACAACCCCCTCGCCACAACCAACCACCACGGAAAAAAATACTGAGTTACCTGAGGGCATCGCGGATCAGGAAAAAAACAAGCCCCTCACGACGACTGCCCCGAAATCTGAGGAACTGCCGCCCATCACGGAGGAGAAGGAGGAGCAATCTGAGTCTCCCCCCGTTACGCCGCCACGCAATCGCGAGGTTCCCCCAGTGGAACCGATCAACAAAAATGGGGCGATCGCCAAAACCTACAGCAGCCCAGACATCAGCGGCACAATTATTCCCTACCTCGCCGTGAGTCGGGAACAACTCGGCATCTGCCAGGACGAAGGCTTTGATCCAGACCTGAGTAAAAAGGCCTCTGAAGTTTACCGTGTGGGCGAGAATACCTACCTCACCAAATTTCTCTGCACCATGTCCGCCTACCAACCCGTCCAGGAGTATTATCTCTACAAACGCACCAACGATGCCCCCATTGTTGCCACCTTGCCGATCACCTATTTCTATCGTGATCCCAATGGCAAACTGATTGAACAATCGGAACGGGCGATCGCCGGCTTAGCGGACTATGATCCCACCACCCAAACCATTAGTCTCTACACCAAAGATCGCGGTTTAGGAGATTGCGGTAGCCTCGGTTTCTACCAACTCAAGGGAGACGAACTCGTGGTAACCCGTGTCCTCGCCAAGGATGAATGTGATGGGAATTATGTTGAACCAGAAAATTATCCCCAGGTTTATCCCTAATGGATTTTTACCTACTGCGATCTTGACTGCATCCATGCAGACTCAATCCACCTTGCCATCAACCTCTGTCGATACCAGCCGATAAAAACCACCCGACAAAACTATGTCCTCCCTAGATGAGCAGCTTAAAGCACTAGAAAATCAATATCGCCCCACACCACCCCCAACGGATTTACTGGATCAGCATTTGGTGGAACTGCAAGAGCAATGTCGCCCTAAGCCTTCGCCTGTCCCGCCATCGTCTGGGGAGGATGCTTTGGGGGCCATGTTGCAAAATTTGGAGCGAGATACCCTGGATCAACGTTTGACGCAATCCCAGAAAAATGCCGAGATTTGTCAGGCGATCGCCCAACTGATTGAGACGAAACGGGAAGCGCGGATCGATATGAACCAAAGTATTCAAGATATGAAGGCGATCGCCAAAGCCGAGCAGGAAAAACAACAACGGGCAAAATATTGGCACAACAAAGCGACCCAATGGCTAAAGGAACTCGATCCCATTTCCAATGAAGGGCTATGGTTCTACGAATTTGCTGAACGTTACCAATCTCCCCTCGAAGCCGCAATGGATTATCTGATGGCATTAGAATGATGGGACTAAACGATAACAGACGACGAATCGCAAGACATTATGGATTGGTGGCGCAAACTCAAACATAATCCCCTGGCTCGCATTGGGGCAGTTATTCTGATCACGTTTTATGTCTTGGTCATCGGTGCGGATTTCTTTGCCCCCTATGCGAGCCAGGGGATTAT
>JBIKYI010000382.1:0-3808 GCA_044355355.1 Limnothrix sp.
TTAAGTTATAGATAACAGCTTTTTGCATTGATTTTTGCACTGAAAAGATCAAGTCGCTTACCGTGAGAAGCTATATACGGAGAAAGTTTAAGCCATGGATGTTCAACAATTACTAAGGGCATATGAGAGTGGCGAACGAGATTTTGCTGGCGTTGATTTACAAGGTGCAGATCTGAGCGGTCAAACCCTCGTCTCGATAGATTTGCGGGAAGCGAATTTGGTCGGGGCGAATTTAAATCGTAGCTTTTTAATCGGAGCAAATCTGTCCGGCGCAAATTTGAATTGGGTCAATTTATCCCGTGCCAAGTTAAATGATGCGAAATTAGCCGATGCGGATTTGACTAAGGCGAATTTAGAAGGGGCGTTCATGGTCAATACCAAGTTGCCAAGGGGGAGACTGTGCGGCGCGAATTTGAATTATGCCAACTCGCGGGGGGCGAATTTCTGGGGAGCAAATCTTTGTGGTAGCCGTTTGGTGGGGATTAATCTCCGCCAGTCGAATCTCAATGGTGCGAATTTAAATTGGACAAATTGTAAGGAAGCACGTTTTAGTCATGCGGAATTTTACGGTGCTTCGTTGCAGGATTCTGATTTTACTGGTGCATTTTTGCGGGATGTGAATTTTGAAGGGATGGATTTGGAAAGTTTGAATTTTTCTGGGGCAGAAATCCAAAATTCTAATTTTATTAATGCCAATTTAAAGCATTGTAATTTTTCTAATACTCACTTTAAGCATTCCTATTTAAATCAGGCGGATTTACGGTATGCCAATTTCAACCAAGCGATTCTGGAGGAAACGGAAT
Organism: Limnothrix sp.; assembly: GCA_044355355.1. Classification (GTDB taxonomy): domain Bacteria; phylum Cyanobacteriota; class Cyanobacteriia; order Cyanobacteriales; family MRBY01; genus MRBY01. The sequence continues at coordinate 804 of JBIKYI010000382.1, forward strand.
TGGATGGGGCATTGATGGACCAAACTGATTTTTCTGAGGTTTCCTTTATCGCTGGTGGTTAATTGTGATGGGTTACTTGTACATCGCGATCTGCTTCATAAGTTTGAGACAGGGTGAGTGGGCTGCATCTTTGGGGATGTGGCTCTCTTTTTTGGCTGGGACGGGTTGAATGTGGGCAGGGTTTGCAAGTTCTGTTATCTTTAGGAACTTAGAAGGTCTGGGAGTAAGCCGAACGGCATGTCTATGTTGCAAAGTCTAAGATTGGCGATCGCCTGTGGTCTGTCGCAGTCTGTTACGGCGGTGGTACGGGGTTTAAGGTTAAGTGCGGGGAGTGTCCTGCCTGGGGCGATCGCCCGGCGCATTTTCCCGGATGTGTTGCCAGCGTTATTTCACCAGGCGAAACAGGGGGTCATCCTCGTGGTGGGGACAAATGGGAAAACCACCACCTCGCTTCTGATTAAAGCCATTTTGACGGCACAGGGCTATCGGGTTGCCCATAATGCGACGGGGGCGAATCTGATTAATGGTTTGGCGACGGCATTGATTGAAAATGCCACTTTCTTTGGCAAGCTGAATATTGATTACGCCATCCTGGAGGTGGACGAAAATATTATTCCGATTCTGCTCAAAACCTGTACGCCCACCCATATCTTGGCGTTAAATCTGTTCCGGGATCAGCTTGATCGTTATGGCGAAGTGGATACAATCAGTAAACGCTGGCAGGCGGCGATCGCCCCATTGCCAGACAGTACCACCATCCTCGTTAATGGCGATGACCCCACCTTGAATAACTTGGGGCAACAACTCAGCCAGACCGTCAAATTTTTCGGTTTAAACGAACCCGAACTCTACCTCGATGCCATTCCCCATGCCGTCGATTCCATCTATTGCCCCCAATGCGGTACATCTCTTACCTATAAAGGCGTTTACCTCTCCCACCTCGGTGATTACCATTGCCATAACTGCGGCTTTAGCAAAAATCCCCTCGACATTGAAAGTAAAGAATGGGGACAAATCTTAATCGGCGTTTACAACAAATACAACACCATTGCCGCCGGACTTTTGGCGGAAACCTTGGGCATTCACCGGGATGTGATTAACGAAGAAATTACCCATTTCAAAGCGGCATTCGGTCGGGCAGAAGAATTAGAAGTGGACGGCAAAGCCATACGGATTCTGTTATCCAAAAATCCCGTCGGCATGAACGAAACCCTCCGTGCCGTCACGGATCTACAAAAGCAAGGTAAAACTTCCACCGCTCTGATTATTCTCAATGACCGGACACCGGATGGCACTGATGTATCTTGGATCTGGGATGTGGATATCGAACCACTCGCTCAATTTCCCGGCAAAATTATTATTAGTGGCGATCGCACCCATGATATGGCGCTCCGACTCCACTACTGCCAAGGTCAAGCCGAGCTAACTGTCGAACCCGACCTACACCAGGCAATCCACCAGGCGATCGCCATGACCCCCGCTGATCAGACCCTGCATATCCTACCGACCTATTCCGCCATGCTGGAAGTTCGACAAATACTAACTGGACGCAAAATTAGATAGACCTGTAGAGAAGATGGATACAACCACCCAGATTTTATTTGAGAAGGGCAAAGATGCATTTCTCCAAGGAGACTACCGCATCAGCATCACCTTTTTCCAAATGACCATGGAGAACCTCACCAAAACTTCCAGGGAGGGGGGAGACGTATTGCTATGGTTAGCCAATGCCTACCAAGCCAATAACCAGAGCAACGAAGCCATGAACCTCTGCCGCGAACTGATTGCCCATCCCTTTCCCAAAATCAGCGATACCGCCAGACGACAGCTATACATCCTCGAAGCCCCAAAACTAGAACGACCCAAGGAATGGTTCACCGAAATTCCCAGCATGGAGAATCTCGACCCCGGCAAATCTATCTATGTGGACGCAAAAGCTCAACCTAAGAAAAAAGAACTGTCCGCCGATGATTTTGAAGATCTTTCACAAATAGAAACCAAAGATAATCAGTTTCTCTTTTTAGCCTTAGTGCTTGGTTTGTTGATCCTAACCATTTGGGTACTCTTTTTCAGTTAAGGTTTTGTGGTTTTGGTAAAGTCTCGATCAAAGGACAATTTGACAGGCAATTGAATGACGCTCAACAGGCAAAGAATTGCAAAATTTATCGTCATAGGAAAAGAAATTGAAATTTGGAACCCTACTGATCGGCGATCGCCTGCTTTTACTTGCAAAAAAATTGCGCTTGCTCCAGACATTATTAAAGCTGCTAAATGACCCTTTGAACAAGTGATAGGTAAAACTGATACTGTCTTTGATCAAGAAAGAATTTCGATATGTGTTATCAACAATTATACGGATTTAAACTCCTTGTAAATGTTGACTATTACCAAGTTTATTTTTTCTTTAACCTCTCTTAATACTTTTTTGATACTTTAAGAGTTTAGAGTGTTGTTTTTGCCTCAGAAGCAGTAGAATGAGGTTATGCCCCTAATGGCTGAGAAGAGGTAATGGCTGAGAAGAGGCAACTCACATTAAGGTCAAAAATCGCGACCTCTCGTAAGCATCCTAGGTACGAATTTCAATAATTCTAAGTAATTTTAACCAAGATCAAAAATCGCTATCTTTCGTAAGATCCTAGGTACGAATTTCAATAATTTAAGTAATTTTAACTACGTCATCATGTTTGTTCGTGTCTCTACTCTGATGCGAGAGGGTCTAATCTCTGCCATTGTGCGGAACCCACTTGCTTTGCCTCCTAATACAACAACAATGAGGGCGATCGCCGCAATGAGTGGAGCGTACGCCCTTTGTCAGCTTTCCAGCGAAGCCTCTGACGATGGCACACATGTGGACATTGACACCCATTCAAGTTGCGCAGTCATCGTTGAAAACGACCAACCGATTGGGATATTAACAGAACGAGATGTGGTGCGGCTAATTACCCAGCAAGCCAACCTAGAAACCTTACCCATTTCTGAGGTGATGACCCGTACTCCCATTACCT
>JBIKYI010000383.1:0-3803 GCA_044355355.1 Limnothrix sp.
GATCGCCTCGAAACAGCGGAAGCAGGCACAGAAGTACAACTCATTTGTGACCAAACGCCTTTCTACGCGGAATCCGGCGGACAGATCGGCGATCGCGGTTATTTTTCCGGCGATAATCTCGTGGTGCGCATTAATGATGTGCAGAAGGAATCCGGCTTTTTTGTCCACTATGGCAAGGTTGAACGGGGCACATTGACCCTCGGCGCGACCGTAAACGCAACCATTGATCGGGCTTGTCGCCGCCGTGCCCAAGCGAATCACACCGCCACGCACCTATTACAATCCGCCCTGAAAAATATTGTCGATGACAGCATTTCCCAAGCAGGTTCCTTGGTGGATTTCGATCGCCTACGTTTTGATTTCAACTGTCCCCGCGCCATTACCGCCAACGAACTGACCCAAATTGAAGACCAGATTAATACTTGGATTGCCGAAGCCCACGACACCCACATCGAAACCATGGCGATCGCCGATGCCAAGGCAAAAGGTGCGGTGGCAATGTTCGGTGAAAAGTACGGTGCAGAGGTGCGCGTGGTGGATGTGCCGGGGGTTTCCATGGAACTCTGTGGCGGAACCCATGTGAACAATACCGCTGAAATTGGCTTGTTTAAGATTGTCTCGGAAACAGGCATTTCTTCCGGTGTCCGTCGCATTGAGGCGATCGCCGGGGCTTCGGTTTTGGAATACCTCAAAGTTCGTGATCAAGTGGTCAAAGAATTGGGCGATAAATTCAAGGCGAAACCCGAAGAAATCACCGAGCGAGTTGACAACATCCAGGCCGAATTACGCGCTGCTCAAAAAGAGTTAGAGAAGGTCAAAGGTGAACTGGCGATCGCCAAATCCGAGGCACTCATTAGCCAAGCCGAAACCGTTGGTGAATTCAAAATTCTCGTGGCAAATATGGGCGAACTTGATGCCAAAGCCCTGCAAACTGCTGCCGAACGTTTACAACAAAAACTCGGTAATGCAGCAGTTGTTTTAGCCTCCACCGATGCCGAAAAAGTTTCCCTCGTGGCAGCCTTTAGTGAAGACATTTACAAAGGCAAAAAACTCCAAGCAGGTAAATTTATCGGCGAAATGGCGAAAATTTGTGGCGGTGGCGGCGGTGGTCGTCCCAACCTTGCCCAAGCAGGTGGACGGGATGCCAGTAAATTACTCGAAGCTTTGACAACAGCAAAACAGAAGCTTGCTGAAATTTTGGGCTAGAATTGCGCTATGGGGAGTACCTTTGCTCCCCTTCAGATAATTCAGCAATGGATTGGCAATTAAACAATGCTTAATTTCAAGACTTTATTAAATCAAACTATTTCTAGCACGCCCGGCAAGTTCATTGATCCTTCTCACCTTGAACATCTCAAGCAATATTTAAATTCTGGGCAGAAACTAATAAAGCTTTGTGAGAAAATAAATAAAAATGAGGCTTCTCTTGTCTCTTTTTTAGTACAAAAAGCAATGCCAATAGAGTCTGACATCAATCTTAAAAAGGCTTACCAAGAAAATTTCTCTTTCTTATTACAATGTTTGGAATACTCTATTATCTCTGGTGAAAAAGAAGTAATCATCGAGCCTTTACGTGATCAAATATTGACTCATCTTGTCCCAGAAATTATGTTGTCAACTTTAGATATTTTTATCTCTTTTGCTCATACATCATTTTTGGAAAATGACTATTTTTCACAAAAAGATAATGAAATATTAGCTAAATATATTGAGAGTTTCAATACTTTACTAAAACAAATCAGAGACCATCAGAAGGATCTGCAAGAAAAATTACTGCGTTGGTTTGATGAAGTAGAACAAATAGAAATTTTGCCACCTGAGACAAGTACACCATATCAACAGAGCCTTATTGATAAATATCGAGCCAAAGGTCTGACTCTATGATCCTTTGCGATACCGGAGCTTTGATATGTTTCATAGATCCCGATGAACCGAAACATCTTGCTTATAAAAAAGTGTTTTTGAGTTTACCCAAGCCATTTACTACAACATGGGGTTGTCTGTCAGAAGCAATGTATCTTGCCGGAAATCGCGGTGGGTGGCGGATGCAGAAACAATTAGGGAAACTATTAACGGAAGAATTACTCATTGTCTACGAAATAATCCCTGATGATTATGAGTTGTTACTGGCTTTGATGGAAAAGTATTGCGATCGCCCAATGGATTTAGCTGATGCGAGTCTGGTACTAGCCGCAGAAAAAACAGGTTGTCAACGAATTTTAACCATTGATTCTGACTTTTTCATTTATCGTCTGCAAAATGGAGAAACATTAGAGATTATTGCCACCGAATAAGCATCTCGAAGCAGACTAAATGCCTGAATTAAACGTCCTATTTGCATCATTAAGAGTATGTCCCAAACTGAATCAAAAATTGCCCTCTTAATTGATGCAGATAATGCCCCTGCATCGAAAATTGATGTCATTCTTGCGGAAATTGCGAAATATGGCGTGGCGAATATTCGGCGTGCCTATGGCAATTGGAAAAATCCCTCGCTTAAATCCTGGGAAGATTGTCTCCATGAATATGCCATTCAACCCATTCAGCAGTTTGATTATACTAAGGGTAAAAATGCGACGGATGCGGCATTAATTATTGATGCGATGGATTTGCTCTACACTCAAAAATTAGATGCTTTTGCTATTATTTCGAGTGACTGTGATTTTACGCCATTGGTGATGCGAATTTTAACGAATGGTCTGAAGGTTTATGGGTTTGGTGAAAAGAAAACCCCTGCGCCATTTGTGTCGGCTTGTTCGACTTTTTTATATTTGGAAACATTAACCCCCTCGGATGAAGATTCCAGTGAAGTGCAAATTCAACCAAAATCCGGTAGGGAGTTAAAACAGGACACAAAATTAATAAATTTACTGCGGGGGGCGATCGCCAATACCCAGGACGAAGATGGCTGGTCAAAATTAGGCTTAATTGGTGGTCATATTAAGAACCAAGCATCCTTTGACGCAAGAAATTATGGCTATGACAAACTGAGTAATTTGTTTGAAGCGATTGACCTGTTTGAAATTAAACGAGAGAAAAATTTTATCTCTGTGCGCAGTAAGCCGAAGAAATAATTTCCTCCTTATGTCTATCATTTGTTGCAATGCCTACAGCCCAAGAATTTTCTGCTAGGATTAGGGTCAGAATTTAGCCCCCGTATTTACTGAAAATTTGGCATGGAGATCCTCTGTACCCGTCCCGGATGTAGCAGTCCCCACAATCATTTCGACGATCTCGATGATCCCCTGAACCTCAAGACATCCCAACAAAAATATTGCACGAGTTGCGGGATGCATCTGATTTTGGGCGGTCGTTACATTCCTGAGAAGTTATTGGGACAGGGGGGCTTTGGAGCGGCTTTTTTGGCACGCGATCGCTATACGCCGACCATGCGCACCTGTGTGGTTAAACAATTCCAGCCTGTGGGCAATCTCGATGATCAGCAGTTGGCTTTGGCACAGAGTTTATTTGAACGGGAAGCCCATGTGTTGGAAAAGATTGGTAATCGTCATCCCCAAATTCCGGATTTGTTCGCCTTTTTTCCGTTGATTATGCCTAATGCCCAGGGGACGGGCATGGATCAATATTTTTATCTGGTGCAGGAATATATTGAGGGAGAAGATTTAGAACAGCAACTGGCGCGTCAGGGGAAGTTACCGGAGGCTGAGGTACAGGAGATCTTGACCTCGATGTTGGAGGTGTTGGATTTTGTCCATTCGGAGGGGACGATCCACCGGGATATTAAGCCCTCTAATATTATGCGGCGGAAGGATGGCAGGTTATATTTATTGGATTTTGGTGCG